>USEU01000028.1 GCA_900553805.1 uncultured Eubacteriales bacterium | reverse complement strand
ATTGAGCCAAAAATCCAGGCTGGGGCTTCTTGCCAAATTGTGCGGTGTTGCCTAAACAATAATGTGACCGATTTGAGTGAAATTCCCACCTAAAGGGTGAGGGCAATCAGGAGGTGCCAAGATGGAGGACGGACAGATCATCGATCTGTATTTCAGCCGGGACGAGGACGCCATCCGGCAGACGGAGGCGGCCTACGGCGGCAAGCTGTATAACCTGTCCTATCGGATTTTGTGGAACCGGGAGGACGCTGAGGAAAGCGTCAGCGATACCTATATGAAGGCATGGGAGAATATCCCGCCCACCCGACCCGCTTTTTTCTATGCGTATCTGGCAAAGATCTGCCGCTTTCTCTCCATGGGCAAGCTGGACTGGAACAACGCCGCCAAGCGCAAGGCGGAGCTGGTGGAGCTGTCCGCCGAGATGGAAAACTGCATCCCGGACGTGTCCCGGGAGATGCAGATACAGTCCCAGGAGCTGGGGGCGCTGATGAATGAATTCCTGGGCACCCTCAGCGACGAGAACCGCAGAATTTTCATGCGCCGCTACTGGTATGCCGAGAGCATTGCCGAGATCGCCCAGCGGTTCGGACTGGGCCAGAGCAACGTGAAAACCAAGCTGATGCGCACCCGCAATGCCCTGCGCCTATTTCTTGAAAAGGAGGGAATCAGGCCGTGAACGGAAAGGAAATGCTGGAATCCCTGAATTACGTGGATGAAAAATACATCGAGGATGCGGAAAGTATCCCCAAGCGCCGCCGCGTCCGCTGGCAGCCCCTCGTTGCCGCTGCCGCCTGCCTGGCCCTGGTGCTGGCCGCCGGTGCATGGAGGCTCACCGTCACCAGGGAAGCCGCCCCGGAGGCTGCCGCGCAGATGGAGGAGGCTGCCGTTTACAGCGGCAGCGCCGCCGATGTGCCCATGGTGATGGCGGCAAAGGGCGCGCGCGCCCCGGAGATGACCGTCACCGTGCTGGAGCAGGCTGCCGCCAACGACGCCGGGGAGACGGCGGACACCGCCGGTGTTATTCTGCGCTGCGCCGTGGACGACCCCGGCGACAGCGGCTTCGCCCCCGGCCAGGAGATCACCGTGCTGCTGCCCGCCTCCGGCGAGGCGCTGCCTGCCCATCTGCGCATTGCCTACGTGATGGAGGAGGCGGAAAACACCGTCACTGCCGTCACCTGGGCGGAAGCGGAAACAGACGAAAAATAAAGGGTGCCCCAGCAGCATAAAACTGCTGGGGCATCCTGTCAGAAGTAAGCTTTGATGGTGGAGATCAGAATATCGCCCGCCACCACCCGGTCCTCCGGGGCAAAGGCCTGCTCGAAATTGTCGGAGTACAGCACCTGGGCGTTGGGGGGGAATTCCTCGTCCCCCTCCCACACCAGCAGCTGCATCTGGTAGCCGGGCACCAGCTCAAACTGATATCCGGCGTCGCCGTGGTTCAGCTTCACCGCTCCCATTTTTTCACAGGCCGCCCGGAAGGCGTCGATGCGGGTGCCGAAGGTGAAGGCGGCGCGGGTGAGCACCCGGCCGGTGTAGGGCTTGATGTACATCTCCCCCCAGGGCATTTCCCGGAAGGTTTTCCACTGGCCGCCCCAGGCGGTCTCCCGGCTTTCCAGCAGGTAGCGCAGCAAAAAGGTCTGGGTGGGCAGGGAAGGCACCGGGCCGCCGTCCAGAGCGCGGATGGCATAGGCCGGGTGGGCAATGGCAAAATCCCGGCCCAGCAGGCGCAGGGTGAATTCCGACCCATCCCACCGGGCATCCGGCAGCCGGGTCAGCGTCTGCTCCGGGTTGAGGGCGCGAAACTGCTCCTCATAATAGGCAAAGGGAACTTCTTCCTTGTGATTTTCTACTTGCATTTTTTCATTCCTTAATCATGTAATTCCAGAGGCTGACCGTCGGGGTCGCGGAAGAAAACATAGTGTCCGCCGTTGGCGGTGTCGTCGTGGATCGGCTCCGTTTCGATGCCCCGGCTGTTGAGCCAGTCTCTTGCAGCTTCAATGTCCGTCACCCGGAAGGCCAGGTGCCGAAGTCCCAGGGCCTCCGGGCCAGTGACCCGCTGGGGCGCGTCGGGGTGAATAAACAGCTCAATGACCGTATCTCCCAGCCGCAGCATCCGCAGGTAATCCTGTTGGGCAGGACGCCAGGTCTCCTTTTCCAGGGTGAAGCCCAGCTTATTTGTGTAAAAATCCAGCGCTCTTTGCTCATCCGAGGCAATGATGGCGATATGATGCGTTCCTTCCAGCATGGTCACATCTCCTGTACGCTGTGGGGGAACAGGCTGGCGTCGGTATGGGGCAGGAAGCAGGCGGCCACGAAGGAATCCATGTAGCCCGGGTGGGTGCTCAGCTCCAGATAGGTCATGTTGGTGGCCACCTCTGCCAGCTTCTGGTTGGCCTCGTCGCTCATGACCATGGCGTAGGCCCCGGCCAGGGAGGAGTTGCCGATGTAGTGGAATTTCTCCAGCTCCACATCCGGGAACATGCCGATGTTCACCGCGTTCTTCATATTGATGCCGGAGCCGATGCCGCCGGCGACGTATACCTTGTCGATCATCTCCGGGGTCATGTCCACGCTGGCAAGCAGGGTGGCAATGGCGGAGAAGATGGCACCCTTGGCCCGGATGAAGTTGTCGATATCCACCTCGTTGATGGATACCTCCCGCCCGGTGTCGGATTCCTGCTCCCAGGCCAGCACATAGCGGCCCATGCCGTGGGCGTCCCGCTTCACCCGGTCGCCCTCCCGGACAAACAGGCCCTTGGCGTTGATGATGCCGCAGCGGAACAGCTCGGAAATGATATCAATGATGCCGGAGCCGCAGATGCCCACGGGCCTCTGACCCGGATCGCCCACAATGCGCAGGGTCGGCTCCATGGTGTATTTGTCCAGGGTGCAGGCCTCCACCGCGCCGTCGGTGGCCCGCATGCCGCAGGAGATGTCGCCGCCCTCAAAGGCGGGGCCTGCGGAGCAGGCACAGCTCATCATAAAGTCCCGGTTGCCGAATACAATTTCGCCGTTGGTGCCCAGGTCGATGAACAGGCTCATTTCATCCTGATCCCACAGTCCGGCGGCCAGGGTACCGGCGGTGATATCGCCGCCCACGTAGGAGCCGATGTTGGGCGCGATCAGCACCGGGGCCAGGGGATTGGCGGGCAGCTTCACGTCACCGGCCAGCAGCCCCTCCCAGGCGAAGAAGCTGGGCACGTACGGCTCCATCCGCACCGGCTCGGCGTCCACGCCGACAAACAGGTGGTTCATGGTGGTGTTGGCGCCCACGGAGAGGCGCAGGATGCTCCGGGCGGAAATTTTGGCGCTGGCACACAGGTTGGCAATGATGGGGGACAGAGTCTCCTTGATGATGGCGTCCTGGAGCTTTTTCCGGCCGCCGGACTTGCCCTGCTCGATGATGCGGTTGATCACATCCGCGCCGTAGCGGATCTGACCGTTGCCGGAGGAGCCCTTGGCAAGGATCTTTCCGCTTTCCAGATCCACCAGCACCATGGTCACGGTGGTGGTGCCGATGTCGATGGCGCAGCCCACCACGGCGGTATCTGTGGGCGCGGTGATCTCCATGCAGCGGAAGGTGCCGTCCTTCAGCTCGCCCTTGACGCATACATTCCAATTGTTCTCCCGCAGGGTGTGGGCCAGCTTCACCATCACGGCGAAGGGCAGCTCCACCCGCTCCACGCCCAGGGCCTCTTCGATGGCCCAGGTCAGACGCTCGTTGTCGGGCATGGTGTCGTCCAGGGTCGGCTCCGCCATGGTGAGCACGGCGCTGCGGTAGCGGTTTTCAAAATGGATGCCGCTGGCCTTCAGCTGATTCTGGCAGTTTTCAAAAATTACGATCTCCTGAGGGCTGGAAAGGTCGGCGGTCTTCATCCGGGACTGGTAAGCGCTGGCAATATCCGGCACCATTACCGTGGCGTCTCCCACCACCTTGGAGCAGCAGCTCAGCCGCCAGCCCGCCGCGTATTCCTCGTCGGAGATGTGGCGGCTCTTCATAGATTCCAGCTCGCCCTCCACCAGCTGCACCCGGCATTTGCCGCAGGAGCCGTTGCCGCCGCAGGGGGCGTCGATGGCCACATTGGCCCGGCGGGCGATCTCCAGCAGATTATCGCCCTTGTTGCATTCCACGGAAACGGGGCTCCCGCCCTCAATTTGAAAAATGACCTTCGGCATGTATGTATACCCGCTTTCTTCCATAATTCTACGTGCCTAGTATAGCATGGATCATTGCGGTTGTCCAGTACAATCGATATATTTTTATCGGAATAATTTCTGCGGAATCTGTCACAGGGCGCATTCTTTCTGCGTCTTATAGGACAAAGGCCTTTTAAAAAATTCGGCAAGAAACGGAGGAACCCCCATGGAGGATGAACAGATCGTGGCGCTATACTTTGCCCGGGACGAGCAGGCGGTGGCGCGGACGGATGAAAAATACGGCGCTTACTGCTTCAGCCTGGCAAACCGCATTCTGTGCAGCGAAGCAGACGCCGAGGAGACCGTCAGCGATACATATCTGAAAGCCTGGCGGTCCATCCCGCCCACCCGGCCCAAGGTGCTGCGGCTGTTCCTGGCGAAGATCACCCGGAACCTGGCGTTCAGCCGCTGGCGCAGCGAAACGGCGCAGAAGCGGGGCGGGGGAGAGGTCCCCCTGGTGCTGGACGAGCTTGCGGAATGCGTCAGCGACGCTTCGGCGGTGGACGCCCGGCTGGCGGCAAAGGAGCTGACCCGCACCATTGCCGCCTTTCTGGATACCCAGAGCCAGCGGGATCAGAATGTGTTCCTGCGCCGCTATTTCTTTGTGGAGGATACCGATGAGATTGCCCGGCGCTATCACATGACCCAGTCGGCGGTACTGCAAAGCCTCAGCCGCACCCGGAAAAAGCTGAAAGCATACCTGATTCAGGAGGGTTACGCAGTATGAAAAAGGAAGACCTGTTCCGGGCCATCGGCGGCCTGGAAACCTCCCGCCTTGCCAAAACAGAGGAGGAAGCAAAAATGAGATCCGGCATGAAATTCACCCGCCGCCTGCTGATCGCGGCGATTATCACCGCCCTGCTTGTGGGCACCGCCTACGCAGCCGCCCGCTTTTTCCTGTTCGATTCCCCTCAGGAAATGGTGCAGGGCCTGTACGGCAGCGGCGACAGCAAGGCCCCCACGGAGGTACCCGACGACCAGAAGCCCTGGCCGAGCAGCTATATGATCCCCGGCTACGACAAGCGCCCGGTGGATGAGACCGTGGCCCAGGCCATGGAAAACTGGATATCCCCCGTGGGGCAGACATTGGAAAACGGCGGCTACAAGCTGACCGTGGACGCCTATGTATACGACAGCGCCCTCAAGGCAGGCTTCGTCACCCTGGCCCTGGAGCACCCGGAGCCGTTGGACGACGAGACACTGCACCGCCAATACGACGGCGAGATTATCCCCGGTATGCTGGAATTTTCCCAGTATGGCCGCGCCTACATTCTGGACGACAAAACCACGGATACCACCCTGGCCCTGACCTATTATTTCCACTGTGACATGCGCAGCAGCTCCGTTTTTGCCATCACCCTGGACGATCACAATGTCTACCAGAGCAATCTGGAGGATTCCGAGCGCTTCGCCCAGGAGCGGCGGGACTACATCGCAAAGCGCCGGGAGGAGCTGCGGCAGGAGCTGACGGCGGAGGAGGCCGCCGCCCGGCTCCAGGAAGAATCCGGCTTCTCCGGCCATACCGGCGAATACGACGACTACTATTACCTGGCCGCCAACGAATTCGACTGGAGCCACGCCGAGGAGCAGAGCACGGAGGCAGACCCCCGGGAGGAGATCGAAGCCCGCCTGCGCCAGGAGCTGACGCCGGAGGAGGCCGAGGCAAAGCTGCGGGCGCTGTGGGGCGACGGCCCGGTGGACGCCACCTTCGGGGGCAGGGCGGAGGTGATTGCGGAAGGGGCCTATTTCTTCCTGACCAATGCGGAGCTGGATGCCAGACCCCAGCCCAACAAGCTGATCCTCACCTTCCCCGAAGACAGCGTCCTGCCCAGCAAGACCTTTGGCGGCGGCGACGTGCTGGTAAATACCCTGTGCGTCCACGCCAACGGTGAAAAATACATCCCCGGCGGCAGCGTAGACATCACCCTGAACCTGCGCGACGGCTCCGACTTCGTGGTGACCAGCGACAGCGTGGACAACACCCTCTTCCGCAAGGGCCTGTGGGACGATACCACCCTGGACATGCTCAACAGCGCCGTCAACGTGGACGACATCGTTTCCGTCACCCTCTCCCACGGAGATTGGTCAACGACCCTGATGCCCGACTGACCGACGAGCAACCCCCCAGCCTGCTGCCCAGGCTGGGGGGTATGTGCTGTCTGCTCAGGATACCCTGCTGGCACCAACTTGCTGCCCCCTTTGGGGGTGGTGCGCCGCGCAGCGAATCAGGATAACAATGATTGCCGGTGGCAATCATACCTCTGTTTCATGCCGCGAAGCGGCAAAGGGGGTGGCGTTGGTAGCTTTGAGCTGTTCACATTCACCGAACAACACTCCCTCTGCGACTCGCTAAGAGCCGCCTGACGGCGGTTGCTCGCTTGCATAGCGCCTGCGCATCGCTAAGTCAGCCCTTACGGGCTGCCAGCTCCCCCACCGGGGAGCCAAGGTATCTAAGCTGATTCAGCAGGTATGGATGCTCAGGCCTTGCGCTGCCAGTATTCCGCCTGGGCGGCGTCTTTGGGGACACCAATGCCTTCCCGGTAGCAGCGGGCCAATTCTTTATAGGCGATGGGGATGTCTGCTTTTTTGTACCAGTAGGTAGCCTGGGCGGGATTTTTTGCTACACCGATGCCCTCCTCGTACATCTGGCCCAATCTCCACTGTGCCTCGCGGTTCCCCAGCTCCGCTGCCCGCCGGCACCATTCAAAGCCGAGGGTAGGGGTGTTGAGGCGGTACCCGTAGAGGAGGCCCAACGACAGCATGGCATTGGTGCTATTCTGCGCGGCGGCTTTTTGATACCAGCGGATCGCTTCATTGTAATCCTGTGCATCGTTGTCGCCGTTCCGATAGTGCTGGGCCATGGACATCTGCGCCTCCGGGTCCCCTTGCTCCGCCGCCCGGCGGCACCAGTAGACCGATTTGGCAGGGTCGTAGCCGGACCACCATCTTGAGTTATAGGCGAGATCCAATTGTTTCTGCGCTTCCAAATGGTTCAGCGCCGCCGCCTTTTCCAGCCACTGCACTGCTCGGGGCACCCGCTGCTCCCTCGGCATCCCGGCAGCAGCACCTTTGCCGTACCAATACTCCATTCCCTGCTGATACAGCGCTTCTGCGGCCGCATCGGCTGCGGCCGGTTCTGGGGCAGTATCCGCGGCAGGAGGGACAGGAGGAGCGGGAGGGACAGAAGGCGTAGAAGAGGTAGGAGGCGTGGGAGGGGCAGGAGGGGTAACGGCCGCATCGCGCGGCGAGGCCTCCGCCACCGGCGGCTCCGTGCCGGTGACCACCCGCCAGAAAGCGCCGCACATTTTTTGGACGGCGGCATCCTGCATTCCGTAGTCATCCACAATGGTGCGAACCAGCCGGGCATATTCCGTCTGCTGCGCCACCCGGGAGGCGCTGCGGACCTTTAAAATGCGGGTATTTCCGTCGCATTTCAGAAAAATTTCCAGCTGGTTCTGTTGCGGACGGAGCTTCCCTCTGGAATAGTCCGAAAAGAACGCGACCAGGCGCGCTCCATCCTCAAATACCTCGGGACGGGACTGATGGATATCCCGTAAAATCTGTTCAGCACTCATAACCTGCGGCATGTGACGCGATCCTCCTGCCATTTCTGATTTTGAACACAGTATAGCACATGTACGCCCCGTTTTCCACCCCAATATCAAAGTTCGTTGAACGGAATGCACCCCGTCCCCAAACCCCACGGGACCGCCCTGCCCGTTGAACGGAATGCACCACCGTCATGATCGTAGGGGGGCGATTGAGGCACATCGTCCCGAGACCTTACGGAATTGCCTTGGTACGTTGAATGGGACGGGGTAATGGATTATTTACGCGACATTTTCCCATTCAACCGGGTATGGATATGAACCAACCTGGCGGGACGATGTGACTCAATCGTCTACAAAATTTTATCTTGACAATCTGGTGAAAATGTATTATCATTTTCACTAACGAATGTTAGTTAGCTATGGAGGGGCCATGAAGCAGGAGGATACGAAGCAGAGGATCCTGGAAAAGGCGCTGGAGCTGTTTGCGGCCTGCGGCTATGATTCGGTGAGCGTGGGAATGATCGCGGAGGCGGTGGGCATCAAGGCACCCTCGCTTTATAACCACTTCCCCAGCAAGCGGGCGATCTTCGACGCCATTGTGGAGGCCACAGCGGCGCAGTATGCTCAGGATACGGATAAGATCCACATCCACGTGCAGGATTCGTCCCAGGATGTGCCGGTGTTTACCGAGATATCCGAGGACGATCTGGTGGCCAAGGTGTACCAGATCTTCGATTACTCCCTTCACAATGTGGCCATCAGCCGCTTCCGGCGGATGATGACCCTCGAGCAGTTTCGTTCCCCGGAGCTGGCGGCGCTGTACTCCCAGCGGTATGTGGAGCGGGTGATTTCGTATCACGCCGGGATCTTCCGCAACCTGATCGCCGCAGGCGAGCTGCGCAGCGAGGACCCGGACACCCTGGCGCTGATGTACGTGGCCCCGGTAATCACCCTCATCGGCGTCTGTGACCGTCAGCCGGAGCGGGAGGCGGAATGCCGGAAGGTGCTGGAAAACCATGTGCGGCTGTTTTTTCGCACCTTTCATGCGAGGAGGGGAGAAAAGAGATGAACCAGGAAGAGGAGCGCTGGATCCTCTGCCCCGCTTGCGGGGCAAAAACCAGGCTGCGGCTGCTGCCCAGCACGGTCCTGCGCAATTTTCCGCTGTTCTGCCCCAAGTGCAGGCGGGAGAGCGTGATCAATGCGGAGCGCTTTAAAATCGAGAAGGTATTCTGTCAGCCAGACGCTCAGACGCAGTGCTGACCGCCATTTTTCTGGTGGTCGGGCACTGCTTTTTTGCGTCATTGGAGGGAAGAGAGAAAGTGTTGTATATGAAGAGAACGTTGGTGCAAAAGCTGGGGCTGCTGGGGGTGGTGAGCCTGCTGTCGTATACGGCGGCGGTGGTGCTCTCGCCTCTGGCGTATCCGGGCTATGACTGGATGGCCCAGGCGGTGAGCGACCTGAGCGCGGCGGACGCGCCGTCCCTGGCGCTGTGGAACCGGCTCAGCAGCCTGTACAACGCCTGTGAGCTGGTGTGCGTGATGATGGTCTGCGTGGGCATACAGGGGAAAAAGACCCGGCTGCTGCGCATTGGCATCTATCTGTTTGCCGCCATGGAGTGGGTGTCCGCCGTGGGCTACCGCATGTTCCCCCTGAGCGGCAGCGGCTATGCCGGGGCATTCCAGGATGTGATGCACATGGCGATCACCGCCGCGGTGGTGCTGCTGTCCATTGCCTCGCTGGTGGTGATCCTCGTCGCCGGGGCCAGGGACCGGGGCTGCCGCTCCTATGGCGTCTGCGCCGGGGTGGCTCTGGGCATGATGCTCACGGGCGCACTGGGCATGAAGCTTGTTCCGGCGGCCTTTTTTGGCGTGGTGGAGCGCTTCAGCGTATTCGCGGCCACGGGCTTCAACGCCGCCCTGGGGCTGCATCTGTTTTGCATGAAGGAAGGAAGATAAAATGAAGATGTTTTTTGAAAATGCCGTCACCACGGTCACCACGCTGATGGTGCTTGCGCTGCTGGGCTTTATTGGGTACTCGGCCTATCACCACGCCGAGATCCAGTTCTGGGGACGCCGGAGTCTGGCGGTGCTGGTGTTCGGCCTGATGGTTTGCTGCTTCGCGGCGGCCCGGGACGGACTGGATAAGACCATCCAGTCCACCATTGACGGCAGCTGCGCGCCGGGACTGTTCCCTCTGGTCAGCATCCCCACGGTGGTGGGCTGCATCGGCGCGGCGCTGATCCTGGTGGCGGCCATTGCCACCCCCATCGCCAAGAGCCAGCGTGCGCGGGAAATTTGGTTTTACATCATGTCC
Source organism: uncultured Eubacteriales bacterium (assembly GCA_900553805.1). Classification (GTDB taxonomy): domain Bacteria; phylum Bacillota; class Clostridia; order Oscillospirales; family Oscillospiraceae; genus Faecousia. The sequence continues at coordinate 13,963 of USEU01000028.1, read as the reverse complement.
GGCGGCACGGTGCTGAAAATCGTCACCGTGGAGATCGCCAGAATGCTTGAAATGGATTAAGGAGAGAATTATGAGAAAGATTTACCCCCGTCCCTTTGACAACCAGACCGTCTATTTAAAGGACGTGGTGTCCGGGACAAATATTCAGGTAGGGGATTACACGATGTACAACGACTTCGTGAACGACCCCAGAGATTTTGAGAAAAACAATGTGCTCTATCATTACCCCGTCAACGGCGACCGGCTGGAGATCGGGAAATTCTGCTCCATTGCCTGCGGGGCGAAGTTCCTGTTTACCAGCGCCAATCACGCCCTGCGCTCCCTGTCCACCTATCCGTTTCCCATTTTCTTTGACGAATGGGAGCTGGACGCAAAGGACATCCGCAGCGCCTGGGACAACAAGGGGGACATCATCCTCGGCAACGACGTATGGGTGGGCTATGAGGCGGTGATCCTCTCCGGCGTGACCATCGGCGACGGCGCGATCATCGGCACCCGCGCCGTGGTGACCAAGGACGTGCCGCCCTACACCATCGTGGGCGGCGTTCCGGCCAAGCCCCTGCGCAGGCGGTTTGACGACAAGACGGTGGAGCGCCTGCTGGCGCTGCGCTGGTGGGACTGGGAGGAAGAGAAGATCAAGCGCCATATCGCCGCCATCCAGGCAGGAAATATGGAGGCGCTTTGCGCGGACGGAGAAAGGGAATGAATACGATTCACGGCGGCATCCCGGCCGCCTTGGGAGGGCTGCGATGAAGCCGGTGATTACTGACCCCGGCGCCACCGCCCGCGCCCAGGCCTACGCCCTCTGGATGGATGCGCCGAATCCCATGGTGACCTTCTTCAAAACGCTGGACGTGACGCCACTGGTGCGCCTGAGCCGCAGAAAAGGGCTGAAATTCAATATGCTGCTGTGCTGGTGCATCGGGCGGTACCGCCGCCGCTTTCTGAAAACCACCCTGACGGTTTCGTTCCAGTTCCACCACACTCAGATGGATGGTGCACATGCAGGGCGCTTCCTGGAGCTGGTGCAGCAGAGCATCCGTCAGCTTCGCGCTTCGGCGGCGCGGAATTCATTTTGAAAGGAAAAGAATCTAAGGCAACAGGCGCGCAATTGTGTCTGCGAGCCGCAGCCGTCTTTTTGCCCCATTTCTTCAGTTTGAAAAACGAGAAATACATACAGTATTCCTTCGCTTTCCAAACTTTGAATTGAGCCAAAAATCCAGGCTGGGGCTTCTTGCCAAATTGTGCGGTGTTGCCTTAATAATTTCTTTCGGTTTTTCCGGCGGCTTCCCTCTTTACCTGGGAGGAAAAGCATGGTAAAATAACATGGGTTTTGCCCATAATACCCTGGGGAGATGCCGCTCCGGCCGCTCCCGCAGAAAATCCTTCGGGAGGATCACCGAAATGAAATTAACAAGAAAACCGCGCCTTCGGGGGAACGGGTGGAATCATCTGTTTGCGTTCCTGATCCCCTGCGGCGGTATGCTGCTGCTGATGCTGATCAACGGCTATCACCCCTTCGGCACCTCGGCCATGCTGTATTCGGATAACTACCATCAGTATTATCCGTTCTTTGTGTCCTTCCGCCGGGCGCTGCTCAGCGGGGACAGCCTGCTTTACAGTTGGGATGTGGGCATGGGCGTGGACTATCTGGGCCTGATCGCCTACTATCTGGGAAGCCCTCTGAATCTGCTGAGCGTCCTGGTGCCGGAGAGCCAGGTGCTGAATTATTTCTGCCTGCTGGTGCCCATCAAGCTGGGCCTCGCCGGCCTGTTTTTCAGCATCTTCCTGCACCGGCTCTTTGACCGGGAGGATTTCTCCATTGCTCTCTTCGGCAGCTTTTATGCCCTGTGCGCCTGGGCGCTGGGGTATCAGTGGAATGTGATGTGGCTGGATACCTTTGCCCTGCTGCCCCTGGTGATGCTGGGCATGGTGCAGCTGCTGCGGGATAAGAAGTTCGTGCTGTACACCGTCAGCCTGGCGCTGTCCGTGATCTCCAATTACTATATCGGCTTCTTTGTCTGCATTTTCGTATTCCTCACCTTCTTCTCCTATGAGATCTGCTGTCCCCGGGGCTGGAAGCGGTTCTTTGAGGACCTACTGCGCATCGGCGTGTTCTCCGTGCTGGCCATCGGCATGACGGCCATGCTGTCCGTGACCTCTCTGGCGGCGCTGCAAACCACCCAGTCCAGCGTGAACAAATTCCCCACCGGCTTCCGGCTGAACATTGCCGCCACCAATGATCTGAAGGGGCTGCTCAGCGCCATGCGCCAGGTGGCGGGCAATATGGGCGGCGGCATCGAGCCCAGCTTCAAGGAGGGACTGCCCAACCTGTACTGCGGCGTGGGCAGCATCATGCTGGGGATCCTGTTCCTGCTGTCCTGGGATGTGAAGTGGCGGGAGAAGCTGTGCAGCCTGTTCCTGCTGCTGTTCTTCAATGCCAGCTTTGTGATCCGTCAGCTGGACTATATCTGGCACGGCTTCCATTTCCCCAATATGATCCCCTATCGGTTCAGCTTCCTGTACAGCTTCGTGCTGCTGGTGATGGCCTATCGGGCCTGGCTGCTGCGGCGCAGATTCGAACCGCTGCAAATCCTGGCATCGGGGCTGCTCACCGCCTCCATCCTCTGCTGCTGCCGGGACATGATGAAGACCCAGAGCCTGACGCTGTGGGGAAGCCGGGTGGACGTGCATGTATACATTATATATAACGCCGTCTTCTTCGTGCTGTATCTGACCATCCTGCTGCTGGGCAGCCGGGGGGCTAAGCCCAAGGAGGAGACGCAGGAGGAGGTGCAGCGGGTCCGCCGGGTGCTGCGCCGCCGGGGCAGGATCACCAAGCGCTGCGTCTGCGCGGTGATGGCCCTGGAGCTGGCGGCCACGCTGACGGCCTTCGGCTTCTATTTCCCCGGCACCAATGTGATCGACTATCCCAAAGGGACGGAGGCGGCCGCCTCCATGATCCGCTATATGAAGGAGCGGGAGCAGGATACCCTGTTCTACCGGGCGGAGACGACCCATTCCCAGACCCTGAACGACGGGGCGTTGAACGGCTATTCCGGCATCTCCACCTTTACCAGCTCCGCCAATGTGCACATCACGGAGTTTATGCGCGCCCTGGGCTACGGGGCAAAGAACACCTACAACCGCTATTGCTTCGAGGAGAGCTCCCCGGTATCCAACCTGTTCCTGAGCCTGAAATATATGATCGAGCGGGACGGGCGGAACCGCAGCAGCTCCTGCTTTGAGGAGGTACACCACTTCGGCAATGTGTACCTGTACCGCAACACGGCGTATCTGCCCCTGGGCTTCCTGGCGGAGTCCCAGCTGGCGCAGGTGGATTTCCTGACCAGCGACGGCTCCTTCGATTTTCAGAATGAGCTGTTCCGGGCAGCCACCGGCGTGGTGGGGGATGTGTGGCATGAGATCACCGAGGAATACTGGGATGTATTCGGCAACGGCGCGGAGGTGCTGGAGAGCAATTCCAGCGGCTATTGCCGTTACAGCGAGCCCACCTCCGGGGCAAACGTGATCTATTCCTACGTGGCCGACCGGGATGGCTTCGCCTGCGTCCAGCTGGACCTGCCGAAGCGCAATGACTTCTATATCAGTGTGAACGGCACGGAGCTGTACCGGGAGAACATCAGCCTGCCCCAGATGCTGGCCATCCAGGATGTGAAGGCGGGAGACGTGATCGACATCCGCATCCTGTGCAAGGCCGGTGAGAGCGGGACGGCCAATGTAAAGGTCGCCATCCTGGACGACGCCCTGTTCCGCCTGGGCTATGAGATACTGAACAGCACCACCATGAATCTGACCTCCTTCTCCAATACCCTGGTGGAGGGGACCATCAACTGCCCCCGGGACGGCCTGCTGTATACCTCCATCCCTCAGAACGGCAACTGGTACGCCGAGGTGGACGGGGAGCCCCAGGAGACGGTGCTCGTCGGCGACTGCATGATCGGCCTGAACCTGAGCCAGGGGGCGCATACCCTGCGCTTCGTCTACCGCAACAATGCCTTCCGCCTGGGCGCAATCATCACGGCGGCCAGCGCCGGAATCTTCCTGCTGCTGATCGCGGCGTTCTGCCGCCCGCAAAAGCGCCAGGAGGAGCAGCAGGAGGAACAGGCCCAGGAAGAGCGGGAGGAGCGCATCCATCTGGAAAATGAGATGCCCCCGCTGAACCCGGCGGAAGCGGAGCTGATCCAGGCAGACGAGCCCTTCGTCCTGGAGAACCTCACGCTCCCGCAGAACCCGCCGGAGCCGGAAAAATCCGATGAAGAAGCAGCGCCCCAGGAGGACCGGACGCCCCCGGAAGAAGAGCCTCCGCAGGAGGAGCAAACACCCCCGGAGAAAGAAACACCCCCGGAAGAAGCGGAGCCTTAACCTGATCTCCCTCGCTGCCCCCCTTGGGGGTGGTGCTCCGCGCAGCGAATCAAGATAGTAATGAATGCCGGTGGCAATCATACCTCTGTTTCGTGCCGCGAAGCGGCAAAGGGGGTGCTGTTGGCAGCTTTGAGCTGCTACCGTTCACTGAACGACACCGCCTCAGTCTCGCTGTGCTCGACAGCTCCCCCATCGGGGAGCCGAGAGAGGCCAAAATGAAAAGCCCGGATGGACTTGCGGGAAGTCCATCCGGGTAAATTTATCCGGGAACGAAATGTGGACGCGGGGAATACATTATATTGTGGGTGATTCCGCTCCGGCGCGGATGATGGTCCCGCCGCCAACGACGGTGTCGCCGCTGTAAAGCACCACGGCCTGGCCGGGGGAAATGGCGCGCTGCGGCTCGTCAAAGACCACCCGGGCGCGGCCGTCCGCTTCCGGGAAGACCGTGGCGGGGCGGTCATACTGGCTGTGGCGGATCTTGGCGGTGACCCGCATGGGCTCCGTCAGCGCCTCGAAGGGGTACCATACCCAGCCGTCCGCCAGCAGGGAAGAGGAGAACAGTGCCTCGTTGGGGCCGACGGTGACGGTGTTGGCGGCCATGTCCTTGCCGCAGACATATACCGGCGCGCCCAGGGCCAGCCTCAGGCCCTTGCGCTGGCCGATGGTGTAGCATATCGCCCCCCGGTGCCGCCCCACCGGGCAGCCGTTCTGGTCCAGATAGTCGCCGGGGGTCAGCTTTTTGCCGGTGTATTCCTCCAGAAAGGCGGTGTAATCCCCGCCGGGGACAAAGCAGATGTCCTGACTGTCATGCTTCCGGGCGGTGACGAAGCCGTGTTCCTCGGCGATCCGGCGCACCTGTTCCTTGGTCAGCTCCCCCAGGGGAAAGCGCACCATGGAAAGCTGCTCCTGGGTCAGGCAGGCCAGGAAATACGTCTGGTCCTTGGCCCGGTCCGCCGCCCGCTTCAGCAGGAACCGGCCAGTCTTGCCGTCCCGCTCCACCTTGGCATAGTGGCCGGATACCACGCAGCCGCAGCCCAGCTCCCGCGCCCGCTGGAGCAGCTTGCCGAATTTCAGATAGCGGTTGCAGTCGATGCAGGGGTTGGGGGTGCCGCCGGAATAATAGGTGTCCACAAATTTATCGATGACGTCGGCGTAGAATTCCTCGGTGAAATTGAATACATAGTGGGGAATGCCCATCCGCCGGGCCACGCTGCGGGCGTCCTCCACATCGTCCAGCGAGCAGCAGGTCTTGGCCCCGTTGGGGGACTCCACCTGCCCGGCGTACAGCCGCATGGTGGCGCCGATGCACTCGAAGCCCGCCTGCTGCATCAGCAGCGCGGCCACCGAGCTGTCCACGCCGCCGCTCATTCCGATCAAAGCCTTCATATTCCGGCCTCCTTTTGCCTCCGAGTATACCAAGGCCCCGGAGGAATGTCAACGGTAAAGGCACCACCGCACAATTGTGTCTGCGGGCCTCAGCCGTTCTTTTGCCCCACTTCCGCAGTTTCAAAAATGGGAAATACATACAGTATTCCCGCATTTTTGAAACTTTGAATTGAGGCAAAATTCCTGGCTGAGGCTCCTTGCCAAATTGTGCGGTGGTGCCTAAGAAAATATTAAGAAATAAATAGTAACAAATTGTAATTTACCTGTTGCATTTTGTCACAGACCCTGCTATAATGATTCCATCAAAACTGATAAAGGAGCAAGTAGTTTATGAAAAGAAGAATCGCTTGCATGATCATGGCCATGATGCTCGTCATCAGCCTGCTCCCCCTGGGAGTTATTCCCGCCCAGGCCGCCTCCAACCTCAATTACAGTGAGAGTCTGGTCAGTCTGGTCAAGCAGTTCGAGGGTTTCAGCGCCACTGCCTACTGGGACGTGAGCCAGTGGACCATCGGCTATGGCACCACCGGCAGCGCCGGTCAGACCATGACCGAGGCACAGGCGGATCTGGCCCTGCGCGACCGCCTGAACACCATCAACTCCAAGATCAACGAGTTCACCGCCCGCAATAACCTGTATCTGAACCAGTATCAGCACGATGCGCTGGTCTGCTTCAGCTTCAACTGCGGCACCGATTGGACCACCCAAGGTGGCCGCTTCTTTGAGGCCGTGACCCGCAACTCCGATGTGAACACCTTCCTGTTTGCCATCTCCCTGTGGGCCAACATGGGTTCCACCCCGGATAAGAACCTGCTGAACCGCCGCCTGGCAGAGGCCAACCTGTACCTGAACGGCGTTTACAGCACCTACGCCCCCAGCAGCTATACATACGTCATTCTGGATCCCAACGGCGGCGTGGCCGGTGAGAACGGCGAGGATAAGATGCAGGCCTACCTGTCCGGCTCCAATGTGAGCATCCTGGCCGCCAATCCCACCAAGTCCGGGGCCAGCTTCGGCGGCTGGTTCACCTCCCCCACCGGCGGCTCCAGCGTGAAGTACCTGAGTTCCTCCACCGCCGGCAACACCCTGTACGCCCAGTACGGCGTGCCCGTTTCCATCACCAGTACCTATTCCTATCTGCGCAACGGCGCGGGCAGCAACTACACCCAGATCGGCACCGTTAACGTCGGCACCCAGCTGGTGATCGTGGAGACTGCCCAGGTGAACAATGTGCTGTGGGGCCGCTGCGCCGATGGCTGGCTGGAGCTCTCCAACACCAACTATACCGGCACCGGCATCAGCTCCGGCAGCACCTCCACTTCCGCCTCCACCGCCGTTACCGCCACTGGCACTGTGGTGTGCAACACCGGCGTGAACGTCCGCAGCGGCGCGGGCACCGGCTATCCCATTGTTGGATCCGCCTACAATGGCCAGCGCCTGTCCATCTATGAGACGGTGAGCGTGAACGGCAGCTTCTGGGGCCGCATCGGCAACAACCGCTGGATCAGTCTGAACTATGTCAAGCTGGATTCCAACAGCGGCAACACCGGCAATACCGGCACCACCGGCGGCGTGACCTGGGAAGGCACCGGCAGCAATAACAATAATAACAACAATACCAATACCACCTATCAGCTGGGCACCGTCACCGCCACCGGCCTGAATGTCCGCAGCGGCGCGGGTGTGGGCTACTCCATCGTCGGCGCTTACCGCAAGGGCGACCAGGTGAAGATCTATGCCCAGAGCACGGCCAACGGCATGACCTGGGGCCAGACCGATAAGGGCTGGGTCAGCATGAATTACATCCAGCTGGTCAACAACAATAATAACAATAACTCCAACAACGGCACCGTCCTTGCCACCGGCACCGTCAGAGCCAACACCAACCTGAACGTCCGCAACGGCGCAGGCGTGGGCTACACCCGGGTGGGCAACCTGACCGGCGGCACCGCCGTGAACATCTACGAGAGAGTCACCGTCAACGGCGCGGAGTGGGGCCGCATCGGCACCAATCAGTGGGTCTGCATGGCCTACATCGTGCTGAACAACAGCAATAACAACAATAATAATACCACTACCACCGGCACCGGCACGGTCATCAGCTCCACCGGCCTGAACATCCGGGTGGGCGCTGGCGCCACCTACAACCGGGTCGGCACCCTGACTCCCGGCAGCCAGGTCACCATTTACGAGGTCGTGACCAACGGCAACCAGCAGTGGGGCCGCATCGGCACCAACCAGTGGGTGTGCATGACCTACGTGCGCATGAACTCCGGCAATAACAACGGCAACATCACCATTCCCTCCACCGGCTATCAGGGCCGGGTGACCACCAACATGAACGTCCGCGCGGGCGCGGGCACCAAGAACGCCATCGTCGGCCGCCTGACGGCCGGCTCCACGGTGACCATCTATGAGCTGACCACCGTGAACGGCGTCTACTGGGGCCGCATCGCCAGCGGCTGGGTTTGCATGAGCTACATCCAGATGACCACCAACAGCGGTACCGTGACCTGGCAGTAAGGCGTAAATTGAATGATTCTGGTTTAGCAGCGGAACGTTGCAATTCCTGAGTCGGAAAACGACGAAGCTCCTCATTTGATAACAAGAATGTGGAGCTTTCGTCATAAAGAAACAAAAATTACAAATTGTAAATAAATTCCATCTTAGGGGTTGCAATTTGTAACCAATGCTGTTATAATACCAGTAACTTACAATTCAGTAAAGGAGTAGGTTTCTATGAAAAAGAGATTTGCTTGCCTGATGCTTACCCTCGTGCTGCTGATCGGTCTGATTCCCACAGCAGCGATCCCCGCCGCGGCCACCACGCCCAGCAGCGGGATCAGTGAGGCCGGCATTCGGGTGATCAAGGAGTCTGTGGGCTTCCATAAGGATGCCTATGACGCGGGCTCCGGCGTATATAAGATCGGTTACGGCACCCCCAGCACCAAGGGGCAGACCATTACCGAGGCCAACGCCGATATCCTCCTGCGCAAGGAGCTGACGGGACTGGCGACGACTGTTGAAGCGGCCATGGCGACTCCCGGCCTGACCCAGAAGCGTCTGGACGCTCTGGTGTGGCTGGCCTATACCGAGGGCGGCAACACCAGCTGGGCGGTGAACATAAAGAATCTGCTGGCGAGCAACGCCTCTGCCTCTCAGTTTGCCAGTGCCATCTGCACCTATAACGGGAGCGCTTATGTGGACAATAACTCCTACCGCAGCGTTCTTGCCCGCCGGATGGCCATTGCCAACCTGTTCATTGCGGGCACTTACAGCGCCTCCAACACCGGCAGCGTGGGCTATACCCTGTTCTATGCCGGCGACGGCATGGCCTTTGACGCCTCCGGCACGAAGTATAAGATCCAGGTCTTCTACGGCGGCAGCAACCAGAAGATCGAGGTGGCCGCTCCCTCCGTGTCCGGCTACTCCTTCCTGGGCTGGTACGATGGCAATGCGCTGGTGAGCGGCGTCGGCTCCGCCACCTCCGGCAAGACCCTCACCGCCCGCTGGCAGAAGACCGGCGGCGAGGATGTGAAGGCCAGCTATACCCTGGCGGCCTATGTCATTTACAAAGCCCGTGGGCTGAGCGACAGCGAGGTGCTGGAAGTGCTCAACAGCCCCAATGGCACGAAGATCGACGAGATCAAGCGGGACGCCACGGTCACCGTGGTGGCAGAGAGAATGGTCGGCAGCGCCAAGTGGCTCAATCTGTCCACCGGCGGCTGGGTCAAGCTGTATGATAACGCGACGAGCATGCCCGAGGTCACGTCTACCTTTACTGTTACCGTTACCGACGACTATGTCAATATCCGCGCCACCGCCAGCGCCAACGCTGACAAGCTGGGTGTCTTGAAGCGCGGCGAGGAAGTCGCCATCTTTATGAAGGATGCGACTGGCAGCTGGGGCTACTGCTCCAAGGGCTGGATCTTCCTGGCCTACACCAGCTATCAGAAGAATTCCACCGTTGCTGATCCCACCCTGACCGGCGGCACCCCCGGCGTGGTCACCGGCGCTGCCAAGGTCAACGTCCGTACCGCTGCCGGTGTGACCAACCCCCTCGCTACCCAGCTGAACGAGGGCACCAAGGTCACCGTGTATGAGCAGACCACCGTGAACAATGCGGCCTGGGGCCACATCGACCAGGGCTGGATCTCCATGGGCTATGTGAAGCTCGAGCAGAACACCCAGCCCGGCGGCAATATCTCCACCGGCAGCTCCGCCGTGGTCAGCAGCTCCGTCAGCCTGAACGTCCGTTCCGGGCCCGGCGCGGGCTATACCAAGGTCGCCACTCTGGCGCCCGGCACCTCCGTGGTCATCCTGCGCAAGGAAGTTGTGAACGGCGTGGCCTGGGGTCTGATCGACCAGGGCTGGATCAACCTGAACTATGTTACCGTTACCGCCTCCTCCAACGGCAATGGCTCCGTCGGCTACGGCGTGGGCGGCACCGTTGTGAACTGCTCCACCGGCGTGAACATCCGCAGCGCTGCCGGTACCGCCAATGCCCTGATCGGCGTCGCGCCTCTGGGCAGCCGGGTCGCCGTCACTGAGCGGGTCACGGTCAACGGCTTCTACTGGGGCCACATCGACCGCGGCTGGGTCTGCATGGATTACATCCAGCTGGATTCCGAGTTTGTGGAGCCCGGCGCGGACGGCAAGGACGACAACACCGAGCTGGACAACGTGGTCACTACCTTCCAGGGCTATCCCGCTGTGATCAAGGGCACCACCGCCTTTGAGAGCGGCACCACCGGCACCAAGCTGTATGCCAGCGCATCCTATCATTCCGATTCCCTGATGACCCTGAGTAAGGATACAGTGGTGAATATCCTGGCGTTCAGCGCCGTGGATGGCGGCCACGTGTTCGGCAAGGTCACCGTGGGCGACAAGACCGGCTGGGTCAACATGGCCGATGTGACGATGAAGGCATTCAACGCCAAGGTCACCGCCGCCAAGGCCGACGTCTATCAGGACCACAGCGTGCGCAGCGGCCTGTACACCTCCCTGGTCAAGGGCACCTACGTTACTATCGGCAAGGCCGATTCTAATAATAACTTCAGTGACTACTGGGCGCTGTCCGAGGGCGTGCTGTGGGGCAAGATCGGCGAGAATGCCTGGATCAATATGTCCAACGTGACCATGTTCAAGGAGAACACCCGGCCCGAGGGCATCACCACCATGAGCGGCGTTGGCTATATGACCGGCACCCTGAATGCGGAAGCAATCGTCTATCTGGACAACAACGGAAACGTTGCCTGGGAGATGGATAGCGGCAAGCCTGTAATGAAGACGAGCGCCTATACTCTGCCTAAGGGCAGCACCGTAAATGTCCAGGCACGTGTTTACGGCAGCAAGTCGGACTCCACAAAGACCTACGCAAAGGTCGCCGTTGGCTCCGTGGTGGGCTGGATCGAGTGGGATAAGATCAACCTGACCCCCATCACCATGAAGGCCAGCACCGCAACCCTGTATTACAGCGCCGCAAGCGTGAGCGGAGGCTCCAACCTGGCCGCCGGCAGCCTGGTGACCATTATGGAGCGTAAGCTGGTTCCCTACGGCAACGAGATCAACCACGGCGTGATCGATATGGGCCGCGGCTACATCGGCGACGACCGCGTACACGACAGCTACTGGTTCGTCCTGGACGACGGCAAGCTGGCGCCCACCACCAGAGCCACCACGGATGATCCCGGCAGCCCCGCCATTGCCGCCACCGTCGTGGTGTCCGGCACCACAAGCGGTACTGTAACGGTCTACGAGGAGGCCATGGATACCAGCAACGCACTTCTGACTATCAGCAGCGGCAATCTGATCACCGTCCTGAACTGGAGAAATGTGGGCGGCGTGACCTGGGGCAAGGTCCAGATCAATAAGATCGTCGGCTGGGTCAAGATCGAAAACATCAACTTTGGCGATCTGAAGGGCATCGCTCAGGTGGAGCAGCTCCAGGTCTACAACATGAAGGATAAGACCAGCGCCGTTCAGGTCCTGCGGGTCAACAACCAGGCGATTACGATCAAGAGCATCACCTTCGACGGTACCACCCTGTGGGGCGAGATCGAAGTCAACGGGACGGCCTACAAGGGTTACGTGGATCTGGCAAACCTGAAGCTGAATACCCCCAAGGAGACCCCGATGATGGCAGTCATCGCCAAGGGCAAGGTCAGCAGTGTGAGTGCCACGGTTTCCGCCGGAACCGCGACCGGTGAGTCGGGCGGTGTGGTCACCTTGGCCAAGGGCACCGAGGTCGAGCTGGATAGCGTGAAGATCGATGGCGGAAAGGCAAAGTGGCGCGTCAAGCTGGGCGACAAGCTGGAGACCGGCAACATCGACGGCGCGCAGTACTACGGCTGGCTGGACATGGATCAGCTGAAGCTGTACAGCACCATCGCCACCATTACATCCACCAGCGCTTCTGTTTACAATGACCTGACGCTGAATGCGGATGACATCATGTACACCCTGTACAGGGGCGAGAAGGTCACGGTCATTGGATACATGGTGAACACGTATACGACGGATACTGAAAAGAAGTACGCGCTCTTCGGCGAGGTCGTCTACGGCAACACCACCGGCTGGATTCAGCTGACCGATAAGACCGGCAAGCTGGTTGTGAGCCTGGTTCCCGGCTCCACCGGCACCACCATTGGCGGCGATACCAATCCTACCAACCCGACCACTCCCACCACCCCCGCCGAGAAGGGCACCGCAGGCTACATCGTTTGCAGCACCACGGTGAACGTCCGCAGCGGCGCGGGTGTGGACAAGACTCTGGTCACCACCCTGCCCAACGCCACCGCCGTAAAGATCTATGAGAAGACCGTGGTCCTGGGCAAGGAATGGGCGCGCATCGATCAGGGCTGGGTCTGCATGGACTATGTGCGTGAGGGCACCCTGGCGACCAACGTTCCCGGCGCGGGCAACAACGGCAACTCCGGCAGCGTGTCCATCATTACCACCGTTCCCGCGGGCGCCATCGCCGTTGGCTTTGCCAACCAGGATATCAACGTCCGCAGCGGCTCCGGCCTGGGCTACCCCGAGACCGGCACCGTAAAGAAGAACAACAGTGTGGTCATCTACGAGATCAAGCTGGATGGCGGCATGAGCTGGGGCCGTACCGATAATGGCTGGGTGTGCGTCAGCTACCTGACCATCACCGGCATCGGCGCGGCGGGCTCCGGCAGCACCGGCACCATCGCCACCGGCGGCTTCACCGCCAACGTCCGCGGCACCTCCAATTCCAACGGCGCTTTGATGGCGAAGGTCATGGTCTCCTCCAAGGTCGTGGTCCGCGAGACCGCGGTCGTGGGCGCTGAGACCTGGGTGCGCACCGATCTGGGCTGGATCAACGGCCAGTACGTGGTCCTGGATTCCTCCACCACCACGCCCACCAATCCGACCACACCCACCAATCCCACCATCCCCAGCGGCAGTGGTTCCACCACCGTCACCGAGCCCTCCACCGCAGGCGGAGACGAGTTCGTTGGCTGATATCCCCTAAAGCAAAGCTGCTGCAAGGCCCCTGCCTTGCAGCAGCTTTTTCCCGCGATTTGGCGGAAGGAGAATGGATATGATAGTGAGCCTGCTCCACTCCTTCTATTGCTGGCGTCGCTGGGCGGAAGCCCGGCCCTGGGGCTGCTGGGCTGTGTGCTGCGCGGCTTCTCCGTGGGAATCATGTGGCCGGGCACCATCAGCATTACCTCCGGCACGATCCCCATGGGCGGCACCGCCATGTTTGCCCTGCTGGCCATGGCCGGTGACCTGGGTGGCTCCATCGGTCCCTATGTGGTGGGCCTGGTCACCCAGAGCGCCGGGGACAATCTGAAATCCGGCATGCTGGCCGGCGCAGGAAGATCAGCCGCTCCTCCTGCTTCAGCCCCCTTAAAAACTGCTCCGGGGCATCCTCCCGGCTGTTCAAAATTCGCCGGGAGAGGGTCAGGAGCCTGCCGCCATACGCCGCCTCCGTCTCCCGGATCGCCCGGTCATCCCGGGAAAAGTACAGCGCAATGATTTGTTCGTCCTCCATGGAACATCCTCCTTTCTCTTTCCTATTCCCTATGTAAGAATTTTACAATGGGTGGTTACAAAAGAAAAGAAAATTTTCCTTGGCTCCCCAGTGGGGGAGCTGGCAGTCCGTAAGGGCTGACTTGTGCGCCCGCAGGCGCCATGCAAGCGAGCAACCGCCGTC
>USEU01000027.1 GCA_900553805.1 uncultured Eubacteriales bacterium | reverse complement strand
TTCAGGCGATGCCTTCCTGATTAAAATTAAGATTTTAATCAGGAAATAGTATCAAACTGAAGAAGTGGGGCAAAAAGACGGCTGCGGCTCGCAGACTCAATTGCGCGGTGTTGCCATAGAGTATTTTCTTCATTTCAGCCCCGCGCCGCCTCAAGGAGCAGGCTTGAGCATCGTGTATGCAGCATTTCTATTCGACGTTATTCGACATTTAATTGTGTAAAATTGTAAAAATCGCTTGATTATTTCATGATTATCTGTTATGATTGCCGTATAAACTGATTCACACCCGCCCGGCGGGGCGAAACAAAAGGGAGGAACGATTCATGGCAACGAAACGGCTTCTTTCTCTGGCGCTGGCACTGCTCTTGGCAATATCTCTTCCGCTGTCCGTCGCTGCGCAGGAATATGACTTGGCGCAGGGCGATATTACTGTCTCAGCGGATGATTCCGGCCAATATGTATCTCAGGGCGATACCCAAAACGAGCTGCAAACCTCGGATACCGTTATCTCCAGCTCTTCCACCACCGATAATACCATCACCATTTCCACCTCCGAAGGTGCGGAGGCAGATATCACCATCAAGGATCTGGATGTGTCGACCAATGGCGAAACCGCCATCGATGTGGGCAGCAGCAATGCCACCATCCACGTAGAGGGCGAGAACCACATTGACTCGGGCACCACGCAATCCGACGCATCCCTGATCCATGTCAGCGACGGCAGCCTGAACCTGACCAGCGAGACCGGCGGCGAGCTGAAGCTGACCAATCAGGAATCCGACGGCGCCGTGATCGGCTCCGACAAGGAAGAGGAATTCTCCGGCAGCATCACCATCGACGGTGATATTGATTTGTCCGCCGGAGCCTCGCTGGGCATAGGCAACGGCGCCGCCATCGGCTCCGGCGCAGACGGCGACTTCACCGGCGACGTGACCATTGCGGGCGAAGCGAATGTTGACGCCATTGCCCAGGATGACGGCGCGGGCATTGGCTCTGGTGCGAGGGGTGAGATGTCCGGCAGCATCACCATTGGCAGCAACGCAGACGTGACCGCCATCAGCGGCAATGATGGTGCAGGCATCGGCTCCGGCGATAAGGGCGAAATGTCTGGCACCGTTGAAATTCTGGACAGTGCCGCCGTCAGCGCCGGCAGCGCGGACGAAGGGGCCGGTATCGGCTCCGGCTATGAGGGCGAAATGACCGAAACCGGCAGCATCACCATCCGCGGCGACGCGAATGTGACCGCCATCAGCGGAGACGACGGGGCCGGCATTGGCTCCGGCTCGGACGCAAATATGGCGGGCACCATTGATATTTTGGATAACGCAATCGTCAACGCGGGCAGTGACGATCACGGTGCGGGTATTGGCTCCGGCCTTCGCGGCGAAATGTCCGGCGACATCACCATTGGCGGCAGCGCGCAGGTGACCGCCAGCGGCGATCATGAATCCGCGGGTATCGGTGCCGGAGCGTGGTCTGATGACGGAGACGGTGACGGCATGACCGGGACGATCATGATCCGGGATAACGCCCAGGTGACTGCCAATGCCGGACGGAAGGGCAGCGCTGCCATCGGCGGCGAGGACGATTCCGATATGAAGGGCATTATTGCCATCCTGGGGAATGCCCAGGTGACCACCGGCGTTGTCAACGAACTGAAGGCCGAAATTGATTCCAACGGCAAGGTCGCACTGACCGTAACGCCCAAAGAGGGCGAAATTGGCAATATCGGCGGACAGCAGAATGGTCATAATGCTCCCAACGGAAGATTTATCTTCAGCTCCGGCGTCACCGTGAACGGCGTCAAGGGCGGCGATACGGATGGACTGAATGAATTTGTCAACCTGTACCAGGACGATGAAGGCTCAAATTATATCAATCTGGAGGTCAGCGTTGATGAAAACGGCGCTTTCTCGGCCGAGGTAAAGGATGGCACCGCCAGTGTGCGCAATATCCTTTATAACAGAAGTCTCAGCGTCCCTACCGAACCCGGGCATTATCTTGTAGAATGCAGAATCAGAATCACAGGCGTGGGAATTGATCCCGACGAAGGGCCTATGACCGTTCGCTTAAAGATCGGTGAACTGATTATCCCGGAGAAGGAGCCGGAAAAAGAGCCCGAGGAAAATCCGCCGGAAGCGCCCAAACCCGAAGAGCCGACTGCTCAAGCCAGCAGCGCAGCTCTCTACCGGGTAAGTGACCAGAATGGCAAGGATGTGCCCATCCACGCAGAGAAGCGCGGCACGGTGTACACCATCATCGCAGCGGAAGCGCAGGCCACGCTCACCGGCAACCTCTACGGATTGAAGGTTCTGCGCAGCTGGGGCGTGGAGGAGCTGGTATTCCAGACCCCGGAGGGTACCTTCACCTTCCTGCTGGATGATCTGCTGAGCCGGGGCACCGATTTCCAGTGCTATTCCCTGACCCACGACGGCAGTGCGGTTTCCTTCACCCTGGACGGAGAGAGCATTGCGGACATTTTGAAGTAAGCGCGCAGCGAGCGGCCAGCGGCCGCCCGCTTGTCGGTCAAAACGGGGCTGTCTCACCAGGAGGCAGCCCCGTCAATATTCTGCTTGAGAGGTCACAGCTCCACCGGGCAGATACCCTCGGCTTTGCCGCCGCGCAGGACATCCGCCAGAGCACACAGAGCCGGTTCCTCATAGTCATAGGCGGCCAGCTTCCAGATCTCAGCGGGCAGGCCGGACAGGTCATAGGGGTTGCGCAGGGCAATGACGGCCAGGGGTTTCCCCAGTGCGGCCAGCGCTCTTGCCAGGTCCAGCTGGCCCCGGAACAGGTGGCCGTTGCAGGTGCCAAGGACGATCTTGCCGCAGCGCTCCGCCTGCTGCGCCGCCTGGCGGATATCCTCCCGGGTCGGCTCCTTGGGCGTGACCAGCCACTTGGCCCCGAAGGTGCGGGCCATGTATTCCGGGAACGTGACCGCGCCGCCGTCCTCATTGGCTACGCCGGATACCCGGTAATCCGCGCAGCCGCAGAAGAAGGTATCCTCATCCGCCTGGAATGGGGTGCCGCCCAGCTGAGTTACGGCCTGGCGGCTCATGCGCAGTACTGCCTCCCGATCCTCCCGGCGGTTGCACAGCGCTGCCTCCGGGGCGTCGAAGAGCTGCCGCTTGTATTCCAGAATACGCTCCACGGACTGCCGGATTTCCGCCATGTCCAGCTCGCCCCGCTGGGCGGCCTGGTTCAGCGCCTGCGCCGCCTGCACCTCCAGCTCGAAGGTGGCGGAGATCTCCGCAATGTCCACCCCCGCCTTGACGGAAGCGACTACCCCCTCCGGGGTGCCGAAGTGATCCCGGATGGCCAGCATTTCCATGCAGTCGGTGAAGATCAGGCCCCGGAAGCCCAGTTTCTTGCGCAGCAGCTCCGTCACCATATATCGGGACATGGTGCAGGGCATCCCGGAGGCCTCGATATTGGGGAAGATCACATGGCTCATCATCACGGCAGGCGCGCCCGCCTGGATGGCGCGGCGGAAGGGGATCAGCTCCAGCTGCTCCAGCTCCTGCTCGGTCTTGTCCACCCGGGGCAGCCCCAGGTGGCTGTCCACCGCCGTGTCGCCGTGGCCGGGGAAATGCTTGATGCAGCAGTGTGCGCCGCTGTGCGCGTAGGGGGCAATGGAGGCACAGCCAAAGGCAGCCACCCGCTCCGCCCGGTCGCCGTAGCTGCGCACGCCGATCACAGGGTTTGCCGGATTGCTGTTCACATCCAGCACGGGAGCCATATTGAAGTTCGCCCCCAGGCCCCGCAGCTGACGGATGGTGATCTGGGAGGCAAGGCGGGCGTTCTCCGGGTCGCCGGTGGCAGCGACGGCCATCGCGCCGGGGACATTCACTGCGTCCTTCGGCAGACGGGAGACCATGCCCCCCTCCTCGTCGATGATGATAAAGGGCGGAATGCCGGTCTCCCGGAGGATGAACTCCCGGATCTCGCCGCAGAGCCTGCGCATCTGGTCGGCGCTTTCTATATTGCGGCGGAACAGGATCACGTTGCCGATCTTGTATTCCCGGATCAGATCTTTGAATTCTTCGGTCAGCGCCGTGCCGTGGAAGCCATATTCCAGCTTCTGGCCCAGCAGTTGTTTCACGCTCAGTTCCATCATGGGTCACTCCTTGGTGTATCGTTCATAGGCGGCCTTTCTTTCACGGAAGGCCCGGCTCTCAGCGTCATAGCGCGCCAGCAGCGCGTCCGCATCCCAGGCGGGATTTTCAAAATCCCGGTGCCCGGCCAGCAGAGAGATAAAGGGCTTGCCGTCCTGCCGCACCGGGTCCAGAAAGCGGAAGTCCGCCGGGTACATCCGCCGAAGCAGCTCCAACAGCTTCACGCCCATGGCCACGGGCCGAATCTCCCTTTCGTCCAGGATGTGCAGCTGAATGCCGCCGCACAGGGTTCCCTGGTGCTTGGAGGTGGTGGGCACAAAGTACATCGGCGTGGCCTCCACGCCGGGGCAGCCCAGGGCGTTAAAGGCCCGGCTGAAGCCCTCCGCCCGGATGAACGGCGCGCCCAGAATGGCAAAGGGGTCGCTGGTTCCCCTGCCCTCGGACAGATTGGTGCCCTCGATCAGGCAGGTGCCGGGATACAGCAGCGCCGTCTCAAACCGGGGAATTCCCAGGCTGGGCGTCACCCAATAGTGCCCCCAGTCCCGGAAGGTACACGCCCTGGTCAGATTGGCACAGGGAACGATTTGCAGATCACACCCGCAGCCAAGTTCCGCGTTCATCATTTCCGCCAGCTCGCCGCAGGTCAGGCCGTAGCACACCGGCATTTCGTAGCCGCCGACGAAGCTGGCCGTTTCCGGCCGCAGCAGGCCGCCCTCCACCCGGTCGCCCAGGGGGTTGGGACGGTCCAGCACCACCAGGCGCTTCCCGGCGGCGGCGCAATCCTCGATGCAGTAGCGCAGAGTGGACAGGAAGGTATAGTACCGGCAGCCCACGTCCGCAATATCATAGACCAGGGTATCAAACAGCGCCAGCGTTTCCGCCGACAGGCGCTTGGAGGTCTTGGTGTAAAGGCTGCGCACGGTCAGGCCGCTCTCCGGGTCGGTTTCGTCGGCAAACAGTGCCCCCGCCGCCTTGTCGCCCCGCACGCCGTGCTCCGGGGCCAGCAGCAGCCGCAGGTCGCAGCACCGCTTTAATACATCAATGGTCGGCTCGTTCCCGCTGGTGCGCCCAGAGGGGCCGGTGAGCAGGGCAACGCGCCCGGACAGCAGGTGGGAAAACTCCGCTACCCGGTCGGCACCGAATAGAACCATATTTTTCTCCTTTCTCAGGCCAGGTCGTCCAGGGACTGCACCAGCTTATACTGCTCCTTGGGGATCATGAAGCACTCGCAGTAGCCCTTTCTTCCCTGGATGCCCCGCAGGCGCTTCAGGTGGGAATAATACTCCTTATAGGGGAAGCTGGTGGAGTGGACGGCAAACCAGTGGTGCTCAATGGCCTTTTCCCACAGGGGGAAGCCGTCGGTCACATCCAGGTAGACATACGGCTCAAAGCCGGGCGCATCCTCCCAGTTTTCGGCAAAGTACAGGTGCCGGGCAAAATGCTTCGGCTCCTCCCGCTGGAAGCCCTCGATGGCGGCATAGAACCAGGCGTCTACCACAATTTTGTGACAGACCATATGGTCCTTGTGCATGCTGTTTTCGTGGTGGGTGACGATGATATCGGGCTTTACCTTGCGAATGACGTCGCACACGGCGAAGCGCACCTCGTCGTTGTCCGGCAGCAGGCCGTCCTCATAGGGCAGGACATAGGCCTCTCCCCCCAGGTCGGTGGCGAAAGCCTCCGCCTCCGCGATCTTCCCCCGGCGGTATTCGGCGATATCCGCCCCGGCGGGCGCACCCTTCTCCCCTGCCGTCAGGGCCAGGGTGACGGCCCGGCCGCCGTGGACGGCGCAGGTGGCGAGCAGCGCTCCGGCGGTCAGCTCGGCGTCGCCGATGTGCGCGCCGATGGCAAGGATCGTATGCTTTTTCATATTCTCACAGCTCCTTTATCAGCACACCGAAGGTCCGCACGATGCGGAACCCGGCGCCCAGATAGATATATCGTGCATGGTTATCCTCCCCGGTGAACAGGGACATGTATTGGGACCCCACCTGCTTTTCCCGCGCCAGCAGGCGGTAGAACAGCAGCGTCCCCAGCCCGTGCCCCTGATACTGGGGCGCGACGCCCAGACCCGCAAAATAGCCCCGGCCGGTTTCCTCCGGGTAGACGGGGCCGGTAAAGCCCGCGCAGGTATTGTCCTTCAGGCCAACCAGCAAATCCATGTTGGCTTTCCCTGCTGCCGGAATTTCCGATGACCACATGGGGTTTTCCAGCGCAGCCACCATTTCCTCCAGCCCGGTGTGCCGGGCTGCGTCATAGCGCGCCACGTGGTAGCCCTGGGCTGCCATCTTCTCCGCCTTTTCCTCCACCCATGCCGGGGTCTCAAAATCGGCCAGGTTCAGGTACATGGCACACTCCCGGGTGGTTTCCCGGTAGCCCTGGGCGATCATGCGGTCGTGCAGGGGGATATCCAGGGCGATGCCCGGCGCGTTGTTGTGCTGGTGGCCCGGCGTACCGGGGATGATCCAGGGCAGGCGGATGGGGTTAAAAAACGTGACGGCGCTGTAACGCCTGCCTGCCCGGCGGAAGGCATCCTCCAGCGCTTCCAGCAGGCGGGCGGTGTTTTCATCGTTGTCCGCCTCCGGGGCCAGGATCAGGCAGCTGACATAGCCCCGCACATCCCCCTTGGGGATATCCGCGCCGGTGCACCCGTTGACGAAGCCAAGGATGCGCCCCGCCTCCTCCAGCACGAAGGTGTATTCCGGGGAAAAATTGGGATGCCCGGTGAGCAGGCGGCGGAATGCCTCCTGCTTCAGCGGCGCAAAGCCCAGCTGAAGCCCAGCCGTATTCCACAGCTCCAGCAGACTATGCTCATCGGACGGCAAATAGTTTCTTATCATGGTTCCTCCCTCAGCACGGCGGCCCCCACCATAGCAGTGGGGGCCGCGTTCGTTTGTGTGAATCAGCCCTTGACAGCGCCGATGGTGACGCCCTCCATGAAGTACTTCTGCAAGGAGAAGAACAGGATGAACATGGGCAGTGCGGAGATGGTCGCGCCCGCCATCATGGGGGCGAACAGGGTCTCGTTGGCAAACTTGAACTGCTTCAGGCCCACCTGGATGGTGAACATGGCCGGGTTGTTGGTCACAAGGAAGGGCCAGAAGAAATCATTCCAGCTGGACATGAAGGTATTGATGGCCATGACGGCCAGCACCGTCTTTGCCAGGGGCAGGATGATCTTCACAAAGATCTGGAACTGGTTGCAGCCCTCGATCTTCGCGCTCTCGATCAGCGGCGTGGGCAGGCCGGTAAAGAACTGCTTGCACAGGAAGATATTGTAGGCCGTGCACAGCCCCGGCAGGATCATGGCCGCATAGGTATTGGTCATGGAGAATTTACGCACCATCAGGATGTACAGGGGGACCTGCGTCACCTGATAGGGGATCATCATGGCCACCAGGATCATGGCAAACAGAATGCTGCTGCCCCTGAATTTGATCTTGGCGAAGGCATAGCCCGCCATGGAGGCGAAGACCACATTGCCAACCACGGCGCAGGAGGCCACGATGCAGCTGTTGATGATCCAGCGCAGAGAATGCTCGTTGAAATCAAAGAATGCCTGGAAGGATTCCAGCGTAAAGCGGGCGGGGAAGATGGTGCGCATATTGCCCGCTGTGGACACGTTGGGGCCAAAGGCGGAGAGGATCATGTAGCAAATGGGGAACAGTGTCGCCGCCGCCAGGATGGTCAGCACAATGGCGATGACCGCGTTGCGCAGGTAGCGGATCTTCACATTGTCCAGGTGCTGGGAATAAAGTCCGGTTGATGCCATGTCTATTCCCTCCTTAATACTCGACGTCCACGCCCATCGCCTTGAACTGGAACAGGGACATAATGGCAATGACAATGGTCAGCAGGATCGCCTGGGCGCAGGCCATGCCGAACTCGTTCCGCTCGAAGGCGTTGCGGTAGATCAGCAGGCCGATCATGGTGGTGGAATTGTCCGGGCCGCCGCCGGTCATGATGTAGGCGTTCATAAACACCTGGAAGGAGCCGATGACGCCGGTGATCAGCAGAAACAGAGTGGTAGGCTTGACCAGAGGCCAGACGATATAGCGCACCTTCTGGAAGAAGGTTGCACCGTCCAGCTCGGCCGCCTCGAAATAGCTGTTGTCAATGCCCAGCAGGGCGGCAATATATGTGATAACCCTTACGCCATGGCTGGAAAGCAGCGCCATGATGATCAGGGAAAGCATCGAGGTTTTGGTGGATGAGAGCCAGTTCTGGGCCGGGATGCCAAAGAAGCCCAGCAGCCGATTGAAGATCCCATCCGGGGAGGAATCGTACAGCCACAGCCACACCACGCTCAGCGCCACGCCGGAAGCGATGCCGGGCAGGTAATACATGGCCTTGAAGATGGACTGCACCTTTTTCTTAAAGGGCAGGATCATCACCGCAATGGCAAAGGAAAGCAGCAGCGACAGGGGCACCACGATCACCGTATAGAGCGCGGTGTTGTAAGCCGCCTTGTAGAAAAGATTAAATTTGGAGAACTTCAGCGTATCGGCATAGTTCTTCAGGCCGATAAACTTGGAGCCGAAGGGCTTGTATTTCAGGAAGCTGGTATAAATGGCGCTGATCACGGGGTACAGGGTAAAAACGCAGAAAATCACCATGGCGGCAGCAATAAAGACGTACCCCCAGAGGTCGTCATTGGTAAGTCTCAGCCTGCGGTGAACCGTCCGCCGCTTTTCTTTCGTATCGTTCATTGTCCACCTCCATGGATAAAATACCCACCCCACCGAGGTGGGGTGGGCAGGTGTTTGGGTTTAGATCTTGCCGGAGACGCAGTTCTCAGCGCCAAAGGCATCCTGGGCAGCTTCGACGATGTGGTCGTAGGCTTCCTGAGCGGAGATCTCACCAGCCAGCAGAGCCTGGAACTTGGGCACGATCTGCTCGTCCATCAGCTTCTTGGCGGTAGCGGACATCTCAGCGGTGATGCCCTCGGGAGGAGCCTGCACCATGGCGATGCAGCGGCCAGCGGTGGCCAGGTTGTCAGCGTCGCGGCCCTCGGGCAGAACCAGGGCGTCACGGCCGGACTGGCAGACGGGCTCCAGATACAGGTCGTTCATGCAGGCAGCAATGCGGTCGCCGGAGCAGATGTAGTCCATGAACAGCAGCACGTTCTTCAGGTGCTCGTCAGTGGTCTTGTTGTTGCGCATGGCGATCAGGCCGTCCACGGTGCCGTAGCAGGACTCTTCGCAGCCGTCCATGGTGGGAACGGGCAGGAAGGCGTAGTCCATCTTCAGGGAGTTCTCAACGGCGGTGCCGTCGTTGGCTTCCAGAGCGGCGTTGTTCTTCTTGAAGTTGTTCTCAAACAGAGGCATCGCCTTGCCGAAGATCATGGCGTTGCCGGTCTGGCACATGACCATACGCTGGCCAGCTTCCACGCCGTAGTTGGGCATGTAGCCGGACTTGGTCATCTCTTCGACGGCCGTCAGCAGGGTCAGCATATTCTCGGAGGTAAAGGCGTACTTCAGGTCGGGGGTGAAGGTGTTGCTCAGGCCCACGCCGGCGCCGAAGATGGACAGCATGTCGGAAGCGGTGACGCCGGAGTTGGCGAACACGAAGCCGTAGCAGTCGTCAGTGGTGCCCTGCTTGATGACATCCAGGAACTCCTCGTAGGTCCAGCCCTCGTCCTGGATCTTCTTGACATCGATGCCCAGCTCTTCCATCATGGTCTTGTTGGCGCCGATGGACTGGATGGTCAGGTACAGAGGCAGGCCATAGGTGGTGCCTTCCAGGGACATGTACTTCACAGCGCCCTCGTCGTAGTCAGCCAGACGGTCAGCATCCATGTACTGCGCGATGTCAACGGCAACGCCCATCTCCACGAAGGTGCCCAGAATGCCGGAGGAAATCTCAGCAATGTCGGGAGCCTCGCCGGCCAGCGCCATGTTGTTCAGCTTGTCGTTGTGATCGCCCCAAGAGGTCTCGATGATCTCAACGGTCAGGTTGGGGTACAGCTCATGGAAATCAGCGGCCCAGGTCTTCAGGTTTTCCAGATAATTGCCGGTAACGGGGGGAGCCATGATAACGATGGTATCCTCGGCCTCTGCGCTGGCGCCGATGGCAAACAGCCCCAGAACCATGACACAGACCAACAGCATAGAGATGATCTTCTTCATTTATTTTCCTCCTGATGTTTCAAATTGAGCGCGCGGTCCTGCAAATTTTTCAGCAATCCCTTGTGCTTGCAACCATTATAATTTATCCTGCATTTTGTGTCAAGTATTTTATAAAGCACTGAAACAATTTTTCATGCCATGGTTGGATTTTCCGCAATTTGTTGGATATGATGAAACATTCCCATCCTTTTTTCTTTGAAAATATACATATTGCACAAAATTCGTCATCCTTTTTTGTCTACAAAGTGAATGGCCTTTCCCGGCATAAAACGGTACAATGGGGATAACTGACAGACAGAAAGGCAGGGTATCCATGAACAGTGCATTGCTTCGGCTTCGGGAAAGCTCCGAGCGGTTTTCCAGCACGGAGCGCGGGGTGGCGGAACGGATCCTGGCCGATCCGCAGCTGGTGGTGGACCTGAGCGTCCACGAGCTGGCGCAGAGGACCTTCTCCTCCCCCTCCACCATCGTGCGCATGTGCAGCCACACCGGCTATTCCGGCTACAAGGAATTCCGCCGGGCCGTGACCTATGAGCTGGCCCGGCGGGAGCAGACCCGGCGGGATGAGCAGCAGGAGATCCGACGGTCGGACTCCCTGGAGCAGGTCATTGACAAGATCACCTACGCCAACATTCTGTCCCTGGAGGAGACCCGGGATCTATTGGATGTGTCCGTGCTCCGGGAGAGCGTGCAGCTGCTGAAGCAGGCCCGGGTGATCCACCTGTTTGGCCTGGGCGCGTCGCTGTGCGCGGCCAAGGACGCCTATCTGAAATTTCTGCGGCTGAATAAGCTCAGCGTCATCAACGAGGACTGGCATTCCCAGCTGGTGCAGTCCTCCAACGCCACGGCGGAGGATGTGGCCCTGGTATTCTCCTACTCCGGCGCAACATCGGAGGTGGTGGCCTGCATGCGGAATCTGAAGAAAAACGGCACTCCCATCATTGCCATCACCCGCTGTGTCCAGACCCCGGTGTACGAGCTGGCGGATCACCGGCTGTACATCGCCGCCAACGAGGCGCTGTTCCGCAGCGGCGCCATGTCCTCCCGCATGTCTCAGCTGAACGTGGTGGATATTCTGTTCACGGCCCTGGCCAACGAGAACTATGAGCAGTCCGTGGCCCAGCTCTCCCGCACCCACATTCAAAAGCCTGAAAAGGCCACCCGTTGACATCTTATTTCCTGATAAGGCGGTACCTATGAATTTTTCCTCCGATTCCAAATTTATGGCCCTGTGCGTCCGGCTGGTGGCGCTGTGCAAGATCAATCTGCTATGGCTGCTGTGCAGTCTGCCCGTGTTTACAATCGGCGCTTCCACCTGCGCCATGCTGGCCTCTCTTACCGCCATGCGGCAGGAGGAGGACTGCGGGGCGAGGGCCTTTTTCCGCGCCTTCCGGCAGCATTTTTCCAGGGCGACCGTGCTTTGGCTGCTGATCGTTTTTCTGGGGGCCATGCTGGCGCTGGACTACCGCATCGTGGCCTATCTGGATTTTCTGGGCCGGATGGCGGTGATCGTTCTGATCTTCTTCTGTGCCTTTGCCCTGGTGCTGGTGGGCGGCATCATCTTTCCCCTGCTGGTGCGCTATCCGGGCACCGTAAAGGATACCGTTATCAACGCCGTGCTGCTCAGCGTCTCCAATCTGCCGAAAATGCTCCTGGTCACCGCCATGAACACTCTGCCTCTTCTACTGCTGATCGTGATCCCCCAGGTTTTCTTCTTCCTCAGCTTCCTGCTTCCCATCTGCGGCTTTTCTCTGATCGGCCTGTATGATCTGACCGTCACGGACAAAATCTTCGCCGCGCTGGAGCCGGAGGCGCGGGAGTGAGCCATAGACAAAAACGGGCAGGGAACGCCGCTGCGCGCTTCCCTGTCCTTCATTTTTATACTTCCACCCGGTAGGGATCGTCTCCCACCTGGTGGCCACTGATGGTGCTGCCTTTCTCCGCATACACGGGCACCTGATCCAGCTTGCCGGATTTGATGAACATCATCAGGGCGGCAAACATGATGCCCTGGCGGCGGCCGATCTCCTCCTCCGGCAGGTCGCACACGCCCATGGCGCACATGGTCCCCAGGCCCAGGGCATGCGTCCACATCTGCTCAAACAGGAGCTTTGCCTGCTCCCGGGTCAGGCCGTTGTCCTGCATCACCAGCTGAATGCAGGTCTCGTCCATCCCGTCCAGATCCCACAGGGCCTGCTCAAAGCTGACGCCTTTATTATGCTCCTGCAAAAACAGGAGCTTGAACAGCTCCGGCTCATGGATGCCATAGCTGACGATCATCATTCCGATGCGCTTGAACGCGGGGGTATATTCCCGGTAGTCGCTGATATAGGACATAAATTCCTGGATGGCCAAGTCCCGGGCAGCCTGCTTCACTTCCTCCATATTTTTGAAGAGGGTAAAAATCGGTCTGGCAGAGGTGCCCAGCTTTGTGCCCAGATCACGGGCAGTCAAGGCGGACACACCGCCCTCCTTGATCATCTGAAACGCGGCGGTGGCAACCTCTTCACGGGTGAATTTAGGCTTTGGGGGCATGATAGCAGCATCCTTTCCTTTTATGTTATGCAACATTGTTTTTATTATAAAGCTTTTTTTGGGTTTGTCAACAAAAATCAAACCGGGTGCGAAAAAATCCGCACCCGAAAGCTGTTATAAGGTGTTATTTAAGGCAACACCGCACAATTTGGCAAGAAGCCCCAGCCTGGATTTTTGGCTCAATTCAAAGTTTGGAAAACGAAGGAATACTGTATGTATTTCTCGTTTTTCAAACTGAAGAAGTGGGGCAAAAAGACGGCTGCGGCTCGCAGGCACAATTGTGCGGTGCTGCCTTAATAGAAAAGCAGATCGGCGTAGGTGGGGAACGGCCAGTATTTCTTGGCGGTCAGCTCCTCCAGGCGGTCGGCGCTGGCGCGCAGGGCGTCCATGGTGACAATGATCGACTGGCGGCAATAGGCGGCGGCCTCTTTGGCGTCACCGGGGATGGTTTTCAGCTGGTCAGTCAGCTGCTGGATCCGGGCATACATTTCATCCTGGACCTGAGCCAGGCGGACGATCAGATCCCGCTCGCTGCGGCAAGGAACTCCCATGGCCTGCTTGGCGGCGGCTGTGTCGCACAGCTCCCTGGTATAGGCGGAGGAAGCGGGCAGGATCTGGTGGATGGCCATGTCCAGCATGGTCCTCGCCTCGATGTTCACCACCTTGCGGTAGGATTCCAGGTGGATGAGATACCGGGCGCGGAACTCCTGCTCGTTGAAAATGCCGTGGCGCACCACCAGGTCGATATTCTTATCGCTGACGTAGGCGGGCAGCGCCTCAGCGGTGGAGGGCAGGTTGCTCAGGCCGCGGCGGGCTGCCTCCTGCTTCCATTCCTCGGAATAGCCGTTGCCGTCAAAAATGACCCGCTGATGCTCACTCAGGGCCCGGGAGACGATCTGCTGCAGGGTGGCGTCGAAATCCTCCGCCTTCTCCAGCGCGTCGGCAAAGCGGCCCAGCTGCTCGGCCATGATGGTATTCAGGGCAATATTGGGGCCCGCCACCGACTGAGAGGAGCCCAGCATGCGGAATTCAAACTTGTTGCCGGTAAAGGCCAGGGGGCTGGTGCGGTTACGGTCGGTGGTGTCCTGGGGAATGGCAGGGATGCCGTCCACGCCGATGCGCAGGACGCTCTTGTCCGGCTCCTGATAATTGGTGCCGTGGATGATGGAATGGACCACCGCGTTCAGCTCATCCCCCAGGAAAATGGAAACAATGGCCGGGGGCGCTTCGTTGGCCCCCAGGCGGTGATCGTTGCCCGCATAGGCCACGGTGCAGCGCAGGAAATCCTGATATTCGTCCACGCCCTGAATGAACGCCGCCAGAAACACCAGGAACTGGGCGTTCTGCCGGGGCGTTTTGCCGGGGCTGAACAGATTCCGGCCGGTGTCGGTGGCCAGCGACCAGTTGTTGTGCTTGCCGGAGCCATTGACCCCGGCAAAGGGCTTTTCATGGAGCAGACACACCAGATTGTGCTTGGCAGCACACTTCTTCATGATCTCCATGATGAGCTGGTTGCTGTCGCAGGCGCTGTTGGCGTCGGTATAGATGGGGGCAAGCTCATGCTGGCAGGGTGCGCCCTCGTTGTGCTTGGTTTTGGAGAGGATGCCCAGCCGCCACAGCTGCTCATCCAGGTCCTTCATAAAGGAAGAGACACGGGTGCGGATGGTGCCGAAATAGTGGTCGTCCAGCTCCTGCCCCTTGGAGGGCTGTGCGCCGAACAGCGTCCGGCCGGTGATGCGCAGATCCTCCCGCTGGGCATAGAGGTCCTTGGGCAGGAGAAAATACTCCTGCTCCGCTCCCACGCAGGTGATGACCCGCCGGGTTTCCGTATCGCCAAACAGGCGCAGGATCCGCACCGCCTCCCGGGACACCTCCTCCACCGAGCGGAGCAGGGGGGTCTTTTTGTCCAACGCCTCTCCGTTGTAGGAGAAGAAGCAGGTGGGGATGTACAGGCTGCCGTCCTTGACGAAGGCGCAGGAACGGGGATCCCAGGCGGTGTAGCCCCGGGCCTCAAAGGTCGCCCGCAGGCCGCCGGAGGGGAAGGACGAGGCATCCGGCTCGCCGCGCACCAGCTCCTTGCCGGAGAATTCCATAATGACCCGTCCGTCCCCGGTGGGGGAGATAAAGGAATCATGCTTCTCCGCCGTGATGCCGGTCATGGGCTGGAACCAGTGGGTATAGTGGGTGGCTCCCTTCTCCGTGGCCCAGTCCTTCATGGCCTCGGCAATGGCGTTGGCGGTCTCCAGCTGAAGCTCCGAGCCGGTGTCGATGCAGGTGCGCCAGGCGTTGTAGACCTGGGCGGACAGGCGCTGCTTCATGGTGGCCTCGTTAAACACATCGCTGCCAAAAATCTCCGGGACGTTGATCACCGCACTCATAAAATACCCCTCTTTCCGCCGCCGGTGCGGGCAGCAGGAATTCACAATTTTACAGTTTGATTTTATGCCATAGTCCATAAAAAAACAAGGGATGAAACTGCGCAAAAACCGCTATCCCCTGTTTTTTCTTTTGTGGAATTGGCCGAAAGCCTCCAGCGCAAAAGGCCGCCCCGGCACCGGGGCGGCCACCGTTGGTTGGGTCACGCTTCCGCGTTTTCCTGGGACTCCGGGGCAGCGGCGTTTTTGGCCGCGTCGATGAGGCTTGCGAATTCCCCGGTGAGAATGCGGCGGATGTCGTCGTCAGTGCTGATGAGCTTCATGTACTGGCGGATGTTTTTCGGCTGGAAGATATCCGCTGCCCGCTCCACATTGCCGTAGGTCAGGAGCTTGAACAGGGCGTCCACCATCTGGTTGCGCTCCTGCAAATCCATGCTCATCAGCCAGCCGCGGATGGTGGCGTTGACGAATTTGGCGTCGGGGGTCAGCTCCTCCACCGGGATGAAGGACTTTCCTTCCACCTCCCAGGTGAATACGTCGTGCTGCATGATGCCCACCTGGGTGCTCTTGATCACCCGGTACGGCTCAGCGTGCTCCATGAGCATACCGATGATGGATGACTGGGGCACAAAGGTATGAATGCGGGGCACCATTTCCAGATAGCCCGGCGTGGTGAGCATATGCTCCTGGAAGCCGGGGCCGTCGTTATTGTACACACCCTGAATACGCTGCCGGACCTCCGGGCTGCTCATTGCCGCCGCGTACATGGCCAGGTTGCCGCCCTTGGAATGGCCGCAGACGGACATGGGCAGATGATAATGCTCATGGAGCATTTCGACATACTCCACCGCCAGGCGCTGGGCGGGCACCGCCTCCTGGAAGCTCATGTTGAAATCCTCTTTCCAGCCCACCAGGGTGTTGTCCGTCCCACGGAAGGCGGCGGCCAGGGTGCCGTCATCCAGCAGATTTGTCAGGGCGGCAAACTGGGTATCCTCCTCCGGGATGAATTCGCTGCGGAACCGGGCCAGCCTTACCCCGCCGAACCGATGGGAGGCGGCAGCCGCCTGGAGCAGCTCCAGCTGGTGGGGATTGCCCAGCTGGGCATAGTCCTCCCGCTGGCGCATGGCATCCCACACCTGGTTCATGGTCAGTGTGCCGTCGGTCACCAGCTCCTTCGGGTAACGGATATAGACCAGATTGGAGAAAATCACCGCGTCAACGGCATTGAGCGGATCCTGGGCAAAGGACAGGTCCCCGCGCCACCTGATGTAGTCCAATACGTTGTTCATACATGTCACCTCTAATATTTATATCTTGTTTTCAAAGGATGATTGACAGATGCATGCAGGAAAATTATAATAGGAAAAATTGATTGAACCAGGAGGATATTCCATGAAAACCGCAATTTCCCGCCAGCAGGCGCTGGCGCTGCTGCAAAAATACAACCAGGAGCCGTTCCACATTCTCCACGCGCTGACGGTGGAGGGCGTGATGCGCTGGTACGCTCAGGAGCTGGGCTTCGGCGAAGATGCCGACTTCTGGGGCCTGTGCGGCCTGCTCCACGATGTGGACTTTGAAAAATACCCCGATCAGCACTGCCAGAAAGCCCCGGAGCTGCTGGCCGAAATCGACGCAGAGCCGGAGCTGGTACATGCGGTCTGCTCCCATGGCTATGGCATTTGCAGCGACGTTGCGCCGGAGCACCAGATGGAAAAGGTGCTCTTCGCCGCCGACGAGCTGACCGGCCTGATCGGCGCGGCAGCCAGGATGCGCCCCTCCAAATCCGTGATGGACATGGAGGTCAGCAGTCTGAAAAAGAAATACAAGGACAAGAAGTTCGCCGCCGGATGCTCCCGTGAGGTCATCCAGACCGGCGCAGACCGCCTGGGCTGGCCCCTGGAGGAGCTGATGGAGAAAACGATCCTGGCCATGCGCTCCTGCGAAGCCAGCGTCGCCGCCGAATGCGCCAAGCTGTGCGGTTGATCTTTTATTTCCCTGTGGAGCCGAAGCCACCTTGGCCTCTCTGGGTATCAGAGAGGGAGGCGGTTTCCACATATTCCGGCATCAGAATGGGGCCAACCACCAGCTGGGCAATGCGCTCGCCGTTGGAGACGGTTTGCGCCTGCGGGCCGTGGTTGTGAAGAGCGACGATAAATTCCCCCCGGTAGTCGCTGTCGATCACGCCTACCTTGTTGGCCGGGGCCAGGCCCCGCTTGCAGGCCAGGCCGCTGCGGGCATAGATCAGGCCCACATAGCCACGGGGCAGCTCCATGGCAAGCCCCGTGGGGATGAATGCGGTCTCCCCCGGCTGGATGGTCACGGCCGCCTCCAGGCAGGCGTACAGATCCGCCCCGGCGGCCTCCTGGGAGCCAAAGGTGGGCAGCATTGCGCCCTGGCGCAGCTTCTTTACCGCGATCTGCATCATTTCATTCCCCTTCCGTCCCCCTGCCAATCCCGCCAGAGGACGATTTTCCCCTGGGCCAGCGAGGCGGGCACATCAATAATTCGCTGGTTTTCCGAGCCCCGGAAACGCAGGGAGAGATTCTTCTTTGCCTCCACAAAGGGTCCGTCCACCAGCACGTCCAGATAGCTCAGGTATTCCTGGGTGACCTTCCAGTCCCCCAGGCGGCCGGAGAGGATATCCCGGTCGAAGAGATAGCCGGAGAAAGCCCAGATGCTCTTTTCCGGCATTTTTTCCTTTATCTGCCGCAGCAGCTCCACGATCGGCCCCTGGTTCTGCGGCTCAAAGGGCTCGCCCCCCAGCAAGGTCAGGCCCCGAATGTAGCCGGGGCGCATCATATCCAGGATCTTGTCGATGGTTTCCTGCGTAAAGGGCGTTCCGTAGTCAAAATCCCAGGCGACCTCATTAAAGCAGCCCTTGCAGTGGTGGGTGCAGCCGGAGACGAACAGGCTGACGCGCACACCGATGCCGTTGGCAATGTCACAGTTTTTGATTTCCGCATAATTCATTCACATCACTCCCATTCCGAAAAAACCGCCGCAGGGAAACGCGGCGGTTTTGGCTTTATTTTGACCTGTTCTTCAGGCCCTTCAATTTGACAGCGCACCAGGCGGCTGCCTTTTTCAGCCAGCCCCAGGCGGCGATCGCCCATTTTTTGAGGAATGCTCCGGCAATGCAGCACCAGCGCCAGAAGGTACGCAGGCCGCCCACGGTCTTTCCCCAAAAGCACTTGGCCCCCCGCCGGACCTCTGCCCAGTCCCACTGGCCTCTCTGGGGGCCGCTCTCGGGCTTGGGCGCATCCTCGTTGGGGAAATCCGCCACATACTGCTCCCACAGCTCAATATTGCCCCGCTTGGCCAGGCTGGCCTTGACAAACTTGCGCACCAGATCATAGATCACCGCGAACAGCGGCACACCGATGATCATGCCGGTCAGGCCCCAGATGCCACCAAAGAAGATGATGGCAAACATCACCCAGAAGCCGGAAATGCCGATGCGGTTGCCCATGATGCCCGGGCCGATCACATTGCCGTCCAGCTGCTGCAAAACGATCACAAAGACAACGAACCAAACCGCCTTGATGGGGCTGTCGATCAGAATCAGCAGCACCGAGGGCACCGCGCCGATTACCGGGCCAAAGAACGGGATGATATTGGTCACGCCCACGAAAACGGAGATCAGCAGCGTATTGGGCATCCGCAGGATCAGGCAGCCCAGATAGCACAGGATGCCAATAATCAGCGAGTCCAGAATCTTAGCGTCGATAAAGCCGCCGAACATCCTGTCCATCACCGAAACCTCTTCCAGAATGGCGTCCGCCCAGCGCTGACTGAAAATGCTGCGGACAATCAGGGTGCTCTGCCGGGCAAAACGCTTGCGGCTGAACAGCACATACACGGCCACGATCAGGCCGATCACCAGGTTATACAGGTTCAGCACCACGCCATACACGCTGGAGCCGACGCTGGTGACCAGGGTGGTGATCTGGGGCAGGGTCTTGCGCACCCAGGCATCCGCTGTCTGGTACAGCTTTTCATAGCTGGTATTGAAGAATGCGAACACGCTGTCCATGGTCTCGTTGTCGCCGAAGGTCTCCTCGGCCCAGCCCAGGAAGCCTTCCAGCTTGGAGGGGACCATCTTGCCCAGGGCCACCAAGCTGTCCAGCACCCGGGGGACGATCATGGCGACCAGCGCGTAAACCAGCAGCAGCGCCGTCAGCAGGCTGCCGAACACGGCCATGCCGGAAGCCAAACGCTTCATCCCGCCGGGCAGATGCTTTTCAAGGAACCGCTCATAAGTATTGCACATGGGGCGAAGCAGATACGCCACCACACCGCCATATATAAAAGGGGCTAGAATTTTCCTGACATCCTTCAGTACCTGACCGATGCCCTGCAAACGGTACAGCACAAAAAACAAAATGACGCTCAGGCTGATCGCGCCAAAGCCGGAGAGCATCAGATAAATATATCGTCTCTTCTTGGGATCCTCCATTGTCCCCACCTCCCGTAACTCAATTCTTTACGGCACAAGTATAGCAGTTTCCGCATGGCAGTATATGAACAAAATGTGAATATTTTATCCCTTTGGGGTAAACTCCACCGGCAATGCGTTGCCTTTTTTTCAAAGTGTGATATAATAAAAATAATCAAACAGAGACGGAGAAAATATGGTTTTTCTCCCGGAAAGGAGCCTTTTATGCCCTATTATTACGGTTTTGACTGGACCTATGTCTATCTGGTGCTCCCCTGCCTGATCCTCTCGCTGTGGGCAAGCGCCCGGGTGAATTCGACCTTCAAGCGCTACTCCCGGCAGCTTTCCTCCCGGGGCATCACCGGCGCGGACGCGGCACAGCGGGTGCTGCGGGCCAACGGGATCGGGAACGTGCGCATTGAGCGGATCGGCGGCAACCTGACGGATCACTATGACCCGACCACCAACGTGATCCGCCTGTCCGACGATGTGTACGGCAGCACCTCCACCGCCGCCATCGGCGTCGCCTGCCACGAGGCGGGCCATGCGGTGCAGTACGCCCAGGGATACGCCCCCATCAAGCTCCGCGCCGCCATCATCCCCGTCACCAATTTCGGCTCCAAGCTGGCCATGCCCCTGATCCTGCTGGGCATCCTTTTCTCCTCCCTGGGCAACACCTCGGATTTCTTCATCAATCTGGGCATTGCCTGCTTTGGCCTTTCGGTGCTGTTCCAGCTGGTGACCCTGCCGGTGGAATTCAACGCCAGCCACCGCGCTCTGGCCGCCATTGAGCAAAACGGCATCCTGACGGACGACGAGCTTGCAGGCGCGCGGAAAACCCTGAGCGCCGCCGCCATGACCTACGTGGCTGCCACCGCCGCCGCACTTGCCCAGCTGCTGCGGCTGCTGGTGCTGTTTGGCAACAACAGAAGACGGAACGATTAAAAAGGAGAAACGATATGGCTTCCTGGATGGTTCATCTGCGCATTGCCGACCGGCTGCTGGACAGTCTGCCCGGGCTTTCCGCCGTGGATTTTGTGGTTGGCAACATTGCCCCGGACAGCGGCATCCCCAACGAGGATTGGAGCGAATTTACTCCCAGTGTGATTGTCTCCCACTTCCGGGTGGATCATTCCATTTCAAAGAACATCTGCATTCCGGCGTTTGTGGAGCGGTATTTCACCCCTGAGCAGCGCACAAGCTACACTCCGGCGCAAAATTCCTTCTTTCTGGGGTATCTTGTCCACTTGATGACCGACCAGCTGTGGAGCGCCCAGGTGGGAAACGCCCTGAAGGAGCGTTTCCCAGACCAGTGGCAGGCAGACCGGCAGGGGCTGATTGTCCGCGCAAAAGAAGACTGGTATGACCTGGATTGCAAGTATCTGCGCCAGCATCCTGATTTCCGTTCCTTTCGGATTTATTCCGGTGCGATAGGCTATCAAAACGTATTTATGAGTGAATTTGCCCCGGATGCCTTTGACAACCGGCGGCAGTACATCACTTCCTTCTATCTGGAAGAAAACGACCACGTTGACCGGGAATATCCCTATCTAACCGAAGGACAGATGGACGGGTTTGTGACAAGCGCCTGTGCGGAAATTCTGTCCCGCCTGAAAACCGAATACGGCATTTAATCAAAAACTCGCCTCCTGCTTGACAAAGGAGGCGGTTTTTTATATAATTTGGGTGAATTTCGATTGAATATAAAAGAAAAGAGAATAAAACAATGGAGCAATTAAAACAGCAATACGAAGCAATGGGAATTTCCTCCGCCGTCTATGGATACGGTGAAAAGGCACTGGCGCGGCTGAGGGAACGGTTTGATGCCATTGACCGCATTGCGGAATTTAACCAGGCCAAGGTGATTGCCGCCATGCAGAAGAACAATGTGTCCGCTGCTTGCTTTGCCGCCACCACCGGCTATGGCTATGACGACCTGGGCAGAGACAATCTGGAAAAGGTCTACGCCGACGTTTTCCACACCGAGGCCGCCCTGGTGCGCCCCCAGATCACCTGCGGCACCCATGCTCTGACCGTAGCTCTGAGCGCCAATCTGCTCCCCGGCGACGAGCTGCTCTCCCCCGTGGGCATGCCCTACGACACCCTGCAGGAGGTCATCGGCATCCGGGAAAGCCCCTGCTCCCTGGCGGAGTACGGGGTCAGCTACCGTCAGGTAGACCTGCTGCCGGACGGCGGCTTCGACTACGAGGGCATCAAAGGTGCCATCAACGAGAAAACAAAGCTCATCACCATCCAGCGCTCCAAGGGCTATGCCACCCGCCCCACCTTCTCCGTCACCCAGATTGGGGAGCTGATTGCCTTCTGCAAGGGCATCAAGCCGGACGTGGTGGTGATGGTGGACAATTGCTACGGCGAATTTGTGGAAACCATGGAACCCTCCGACGTGGGCGCGGACATGGTGGTAGGCTCCCTCATCAAGAATCCCGGCGGCGGCCTGGCCCCCATCGGCGGCTACATCTGCGGCACGGAAAAATGCGTCAGCCGGTGTGCCTACCGGCTCTCCGCTCCCGGCCTGGGGCAGGAGGTAGGCGCGAATCTGGGCCTGATGCCCGCCCTGTATCAGGGCTTCTTCCTGGCCCCTACGGTGGTCGCCAGTGCGGAAAAGGGCGCGGTATTCGCCGCCAACCTGTATGAGCCACTGGGCTTCCGCTGTGTCCCCGGCGCGGCGGAAGAGCGCCACGACATCATCCAGGCCGTGGAGCTGGGCAGCGAGGCGGGCATGATCGCCTTCTGCAAGGGCATCCAGGCCGCCGCCCCGGTAGACTCCTATGCCGACCCCCTTCCCTGGGACATGCCCGGTTACAGTGACAAGGTCATTATGGCCGCCGGCGCCTTCGTCCAGGGCAGCTCCATTGAGCTGTCCGCCGACGGCCCCATCCGTCCCCCCTACGCCGTCTACTTCCAGGGCGGCCTGACCTGGTATCACGCCAAGCTGGGCATCCTTATGAGCCTGCAAAAGATGGTGGACGCCGGACTGGCAACGCTCTGAGTGCCCTGCGCAGTCCGCAATTGCAGACAAATACCCCCTGCCAACGCTGAAAACGCGTTGGCAGGGGGATTTTCATTGGGATCTTCGATTACAGCAGATCGTCGGAGACACTGCACTCGGGGGTGATACCGGGCTGGTAGTCGCGGTAAGCCATCAGGCCGGAGCCGGCGGGAATCAGCTTGCCGATGATGACGTTCTCCTTCAGACCGACCAGGTGATCCACCTTGCCCTTGATGGCGGCGTCGGTGAGCACCTTGGTGGTCTCCTGGAAGGAGGCGGCGGACAGGAAGGACTCCGTGGCCAGGGACGCCTTGGTGATGCCCATCAGCACAGCGGAGGCTTCAGCCAGGTGGAGATCGGTCTCGCCCGCGTCGATCCGCGCCTGGATCTCGGCGTTGGCATCCTCATACTCAAAGGTATCCACCACCGCGCCCACCAGGAGCTTGGTGTCGCCGGGATCGTCCACACGGACCTTGCGCATCATCTGGCGGATGATGACCTCGATGTGCTTATCGTTGATCTCAACGCCCTGCTGGCGGTACACCGCCTGGACGGACTGCACCAGGTAATCCTGCACGGCCTCCACGCCGGAGATACGCAGCACATCCTGGGGATACAGAGCGCCGTCGGTGATGGGCTCGCCCTTCTGGACCACCTTGCCATGGGTGACCTTCAATCCCACGGAATAGGGCACCTGGTAGACCTTGACCTCGCCGTCGTCCGCCGTCACAGTGATGCTGCGCAGGGCGGTGCGGTGGGTCTCGTCGATGCTGACCACGCCGGTGATCTCGGAGATCTGGGCCATCTTCTTGGGACGGCGTGCCTCAAACAGCTCCTCAACACGGGGCAGACCCTGGGTGATATCGTCGCCGGCAACGCCGCCGGAGTGGAAGGTACGCATGGTCAACTGGGTACCGGGCTCGCCGATGGACTGGGCGGCAATGATGCCGACGGCCTCGCCCAGGTCGACCTCCTTGGAGGTAGCCAGGTTCATGCCGTAGCACTTGGCGCAGACACCGCTTCTGGCGCGGCAGCCCAGAATGGTGCGGATATAGATCTTGTCGATGCCGTGGGCCTCGAACTTGGCGGCATCCTCGGGCATCATCATCACGTCCTTGGAGTGGAGCAGCTCGCCAGTGATGGGCGAGACCACATCATGGACGGGGTAACGACCGCGGATACGGTTGCCGAAGGTATCGATCACATCGCCCTTCTGGATCACGGCGCCCACCCAGATACCGTTGGTGGTGCCGCAGTTCTTCTCGCGGATGATGACCTCCTGGGACACGTCCACCATTCGGCGGGTCAGGTAGCCGGAGTCGGCGGTACGCAGGGCGGTATCGGTCATGCCCTTACGGGCGCCTCTGGAGGAAATGAAGTATTCCAGAACGGACAGGCCCTCACGGAAGTTTGCCTTGACGGGAATCTCAATGGTGCGGCCTGCGGTATCGGCCATCAGGCCACGCATGCCGGCCAGCTGACGGATCTGAGCCATGGAGCCACGGGCGCCGGAGTCGGCCATCATGTAGATGGGGTTGAACTCATCCAGGTTGCCCTGCAGGGCGTCGGTAACATCCTTCGTGGTCTTCTCCCACTGCTGCACCACCAGGCGATAGCGCTCGTCGTTGGTGATGAAGCCCTGGCGGTAGTAGTTTTCAATGTCTACCACCTTGCCCTCCGCCTGCTTGACCAGCTCATACTTGATGGCGGGGACGACCATATCGGCAATGGACACGGAGATAGCGCCCTTAGTGGAGTACTTGTAGCCCAGGGCCTTGATGCGGTCCAGCATCTCCGTGGCAATGGTGAAGCCGTGCTTGCGGATGCACTTGTCAATGATCTTGCCCAGCTGCTTCTTGCCCACCAGGAAGCTGACCTCCAGGTCAAACTCATGGCCGGGAACGCTGCGGTCCACAAAGCCCAGATCCTGGGGGATCGGCTCGTTGTAAATCAGGCGGCCCACGGTGGCGTCGATGATGCGGTACTGCATTTCGCCGTCGATCATCTTGCCGTAGCGGACGCGGATGGGCGCATGCAGACCGATGGCACCGTCGGCATAGGCGGCGATGGCCTCCTCGGTGCTGGAGTAGTTGTGGACGGGGCGGAACTTGGCGGCAGCCTTGCCCACAGCGCTGGCGGCCTTGTTGGCAGCCAGGAAATCATCGGCGTCCACGATTTCACCCACGGGCAGATTGGTATCGCCCGCGTCGGTGACAAACACCGTCTCGGAGCCCTTCTCCGCCTTGCCCAGGCGGGTATAGGTCAGGTAGTAAGCGCCGAGGATCATATCCTGGGTGGGCACGGTGACGGGCTTGCCGTCCTGAGGCCGCAGCAGGTTATTGGCAGAGAGCATCAGCATTCTGGCCTCGGCCTGGGCCTCGGGGGACAGGGGCACGTGAATGGCCATCTGGTCGCCGTCGAAGTCGGCGTTGAAAGCGGTGCAGCACAGGGGATGCAGCTTCAGGGCGCGGCCCTCCACCAGGATCGGCTCGAAGGCCTGAATGCCCAGGCGGTGCAGGGTGGGGGCACGGTTCAGCATGACCGGGCGATCCTTGATGATCTCGTCCAGGGCGTCCCAGACCTCGGTCTTGCCCTTGTCGATCATCTTCTTGGCGGACTTGATGT
>USEU01000026.1 GCA_900553805.1 uncultured Eubacteriales bacterium | reverse complement strand
GACATCGGCGCCATCGGCAAGATGGACAAGGTCAAGACCGGCGATACCCTGTGCGACCCCAGAAAGGTGGTCAGCCTGAAGCAGATCCCCTATCCCGCGCCCTGCTATTCCATGGCCATTGCCCCCAAGGTCAGAGGCCAGGAAGAAAAGGTGGGCACCGGCCTGAACCGGCTGAACGAGGAAGATCCCTCCTTCTCCACCTATATGAACCCCGAGACCAAGCAGCTGATCCTGTCCGGCACCGGCGACCAGCAGCTGGATGTCCTGGTCTCCAAGCTCAAGACCCGCTTCGGCGTGGACGCGGTGCTCAGCCCCGCCAAGGTGGCCTACCGCGAGCGCATCAAGAAGAAGGTAGAGGCCCACGGCCGTCACAAGAAGCAGACCGGCGGCTCCGGCCAGTTCGGCGATGTGTGGATCCGCTTCGAGCCCCAGGACGAGCAGGATGACATGATCTTCGCGGAAGAGGTCTTCGGCGGCTCCGTGCCCCGCAATTTCTACCCCGCCGTTGAGAAGGGCATCCAGGAAGCCGTCCAGAAGGGCCCCCTGGCCGGATACCCCATGGTCGGCCTGAAGGCTGTGCTGTACGATGGCTCCTATCACCCTGTGGATTCCAACGAAATGGCCTTTAAGATGGCCGCCATCCTGGCGTTCAAGGAGGCCATGCCCAACGCCATGCCCACCCTGCTGGAGCCCATCGGCTCCCTGGCCGTCACCATCCCCGACAGCTACATGGGCGACGTCATCGGCGACCTGAACAAGCGCCGCGGCCGCGTGATGGGTATGAACCCCACCGGCGACGGCAACACCGTGGTGGAGGCTGAGGTCCCCATGGCCGAGATGGGCAGCTACGCCATCGACCTTCGGGCCATGACCCAGGCCCGCGGCTCCTTCGTCCTGACCTTCGACCGTTACGAGGAGGTTCCCAAGGCGAACCAGGCCAAGATCATTGCCGACGCCAAGGCGGCTGAGGAATAATCGATTTTTCAGCACCCCCGGAGGCCTTCCTCCGGGGGCGCTTTGCGGAAATGCGGCTGTCTCCCAAGAAGAAAAAATGTACACGGCTTTTCCATGCTTTTCTTTTCCTTACAAAAAATTAAAGGTTTTTTAAGTTGCAAAACGACGGACCATGCATTATAATGAACTCAAAATGAATTTCATTCCGTGGACCGTCGGCTTTTGGAACGCCGACAGGGTTTGAATATTGGGAGGAATTAAAATGCTGCGTAAAAAGAAATCTGCCCTCATTGCCTGCATGCTGCTGGCGTGCGCTGCCGCGTCCATCCTTTCCGGCTGCTCCAAGAAGCCGGAGGAGCCGGAGACCGTCCCGCCCACCCAGGCGTCTGAGCCTGCGGCGGTGGTCACTGCGCCCGCCGATGCGCTGGCCAACGTG
Source organism: uncultured Eubacteriales bacterium (assembly GCA_900553805.1). Taxonomy (GTDB): domain Bacteria; phylum Bacillota; class Clostridia; order Oscillospirales; family Oscillospiraceae; genus Faecousia. The sequence continues at coordinate 24,941 of USEU01000026.1, read as the reverse complement.
GAGACCGAGGGCGACCTGGAGTCCTGGGAGATGACCGCTGCCGTGTGGAGCAGCAGCAACGGTGCCACAGTCACCTTTAAGGGCCATCCCAGAGCCTACGAAGAGGGGCAGTCTGCCTCCTTTGTCGTCCGGCTGGAAGGGCAGACCGTAGAAAACGCCTACTGCCAGTGGGACGGCAATTACTACACCGCCTCCGTGGATCTGGAAGCGGCGGACGGCTACGAATACGAGTTTGTCCTGTTTTCGCCCATGGGTGCTGCCGAGAACTACACGCTCAGCGATGCCTACGATTCTCTGGTGTACATGAAGCGTTCCCTGGATGCCTACTGCAATCTGTATATTTCCGATTTTAAGGAAGAGAACGGCCAGTTTGTGGTCACTGCCGGTTGGGCCAGTGTCCAGCTGCCCCAGCTCACCACCGCCGGCGCGGCTGTCGACTTCCAGAGTGCCCAGCTGGTGTTCACCCTCAACGGTGAGACGGTGGAGACCAAGGACATCGACCTGCCCCAGGGCGAGGGCCAGGGCAGCTATGAGAGCAGCCTGTCCAACATCAGCTTCAAGATGCCCCAGATGGACGACGACTATCAGCTGGATCTGCTGCTGGTGGTCACCCTGACCGACGGGACAGAGCTTACCGCCAACGGCGGCAGCTGGTTCTATAACAACGGCGAGCTGAAGATGGCAGCGGGCTAAGAGCCTGTGCCGGTCAGTGTCGCCGACCGGCGAAGAATACCGATTTCCGGCACACCGCACAGGCGGTGTGCCGGTTTTTTGTGCCGGAGGGGGGAAATGAATTCCAAAACAATCTGCCATTTTTTACAATGTGTCGCTTGCAGTTGATTCACGAAGAATCTTTTTACACAAGATAGGGAATTTCCTGTCAATGTATTTTTTTCACAAATTTCGACGGCTCCTGTTCCTTTTTATGTGAATACTATAAAAACCGAAAAAAAAGAAAGTTTTGGGATTGATTTTAGCGGCGCTTTGACATACAATAGGCAATGTACGGATTTGTGCGTACTGCTGTCGATGCGCCGGACCGGGAGGTGGATTTCGTGCTGAATATTGTGTTGGTTGAGCCTGAGATCCCCCAGAACTGCGGCAACATTGCCAGGACCTGCGCTGCCACCGGGAGCCGCCTTCATCTGATCCGCCCCCTGGGCTTTGATATCTCCGAGAAGGCGGTCAAGCGGGCGGGGCTGGACTATTGGAACCTGGTCGAGGTCCTCGATTACGAGAGCTTGGACGATTTCTTCGCCAGAAATGACGTGAAGGAAATGTGGTGCCTGTCCACCAAAGCGCCCCGGAGCTATGCGGAGGCCACGTTCCACGATGGCTGCTATCTGTTCTTCGGCAAAGAGACCAAGGGCCTGCCCGAACGCTTCCTGGAGGAGCATTACAGCAGCTGTGTTCGGATCCCCATGCGCTCCGAGGCCCGGAGCCTGAACCTGAGCAACGCCGTGGCCGTTACGGTTTACGAGGCCCTGCGTCAGCTCTCTTTTCCGCACCTAAAGGATTTTGGCAAAATGAGGGGTCAAGCCCCCAATGAATTCTGAACGGAGGAATTATTATGAATTACAACAAGAAGTCCATTGAGGATATCGATGTTGCCGGCAAGCGCGTGCTGTGCCGCTGCGATTTCAACGTCCCCACCAAGAACGGCAAGATCACTTCCGACAAGCGGATCGTCGCTGCCATGCCCACCATTGAGTATCTGGTCAACCACGGCGCGAAGGTCATCCTGTGCTCCCACATGGGCAAGCCCAAGGGAGAGTGGAAGCCGGAGCTGAGCCTGAAGGTGGTTGCCGACCGCATCAGCGAGCTGCTGGGCAAGCCCGTCATCATGGCTGCCGACGTGGCCGGTGAGGATGCCAAGGCAAAGGCCGCTGCCCTGAAGGACGGCGACGTGATGATGCTGGAGAACACCCGCTTTGAAAAGGGCGAGACCAAGAATGATCCCGAGCTGAGCAAGGCGCTGGCCAGCATGGCTGACATCTTTGTCAACGATGCTTTCGGTACTGCGCACCGCGCGCATTCCTCTACCGCCGGTGTGGCCGACTACCTGCCCGCCGTGTGCGGCTTCCTGGTGAACAAGGAAGTTTCCATCATGGGCAAGGCCCTGGCCAACCCCGAGCGCCCCTTCGTCGCCATCCTGGGCGGCGCGAAGGTCTCCGACAAGCTGAACGTGATCAACAATCTGCTGGAGAAGGTGGACACCCTGATCATCGGCGGCGGCATGGCCTATACCTTCCTGGCTGCCAAGGGTTACAGCGTGGGCACCTCCCTGCTGGACAATGAGAAGATCGACTACTGCAAGGAAATGATGGCCAAGGCCGAGGCCAAGGGCGTCAAGCTGCTGCTGCCCATCGACACCGTGGTCGCCTCCGCTTTCCCCGATCCCATCGACGGCGAGATCAGCGTTGAGACCGTTCCCTCCGATGCCATCCCTGCCGATAAGATGGGCCTGGACATCGGCGAGAAGACCCGCGCTCTGTTCGCTGAGGCTGCCAAGTCCGCCAAGACCGTGGTTTGGAACGGCCCCATGGGCGTGTTCGAGAATCCCACCCTGGCCAAGGGCACCATTGCCGTGGCACAGGCGCTGGCGGATTCCGATGCCGTGACCATCGTGGGCGGCGGCGATTCCGCGGCGGCCTGCGAGCAACTGGGCTTTGCCGACAAGATCACCCACATCTCCACCGGCGGCGGCGCTTCCCTGGAGTTCCTGGAGGGCCTGGAGCTGCCCGGCATCGCCTGCCTGCAGGACAAGTAATCAGGCGGCCTTTTTTCCCGGAATTGTCAGTCCCCAATGTGAAACCATATCATCAACGAATGATACTTAGATATAGGAGAATTTTTACAATGAACAGAAAATACCGCAAGACCGTCATTGCCGGCAACTGGAAGATGAATAAGACTCCCTCCGAGACCAAGGAGTTCATGGCCAAGCTGAAGGCCATTATGCCCAAGGGCCGCTGGTGCGACGTGGCGCTGTGTGTGCCTGCCGTCTGCATCCCCGCCGCCGTCCGCGCCATGCGTGAGACTCGGGTGGGCATCGGCGCCGAGAATTGCAACGCCAAAGCCTCCGGCGCATATACCGGCGAGATCGCGACCAATATGCTGGTGGACGCCGGCTGCAAGTACGTCATCATCGGCCACTCTGAGCGCCGCGCCATGGGCGAGACTGACGCCGATATCAATGCCAAGGTCCTGGCGGCGCTGGACGCCGGCCTGGTGCCCATCATGTGCTGCGGCGAGACCCTGGAGCAGCGGGAAGCCGGCATTACCGACGAGTGGATCGCCATGCAGATCAAGCTGGGCCTGAACGGCGTGTCCGAGGAGAAGATCCGCCGGGTCATCATTGCCTATGAACCCATCTGGGCCATCGGCACCGGCCGTACCGCCACCCCCGAGCAGGCCCAGGAGGTCTGCGAGAACATCCGTGCCGTGGTGCGCAAGCTGTACTCCTCCAAGAATGCCCGCGCCATCTCCATCCTGTACGGCGGCTCCATGAACGAGAAGAACGCCTTCGAGCTGCTGGCGCAGCCCGACATTGACGGCGGACTGATCGGCGGCGCTTCCCTGGTGCCCGAGAAGTTCGTGGAGATCATCAACGCTGCGAACCAGCCCACCGCGTAAGCGGCTGCGTCCGGCGCTCCGAATTTTGAAATGCTTTCAGCGCAGCTGTTCGTTTGGCAGCTGCGCTGATTGCCCATTTGAGGTATGTAAAATGAAAACGCTTCTTCTTTCTGCCTCCGATCCCGCCGCCGCGCCCCGCGCCGCTGAAATCATCCGCCGGGGCGGCCTGGTGGGCATTCCCACCGAGACGGTGTATGGTCTGGGAGCCAACGGGCTGGATGAGCAGGCTGTGGCCAGGATATTTCAGGCCAAGGGTCGCCCGCAGGACAATCCCCTGATCCTCCATGTGGCCCAGCCCGAGGAGATGGAAAACTTTTGCCATGATATTCCCCCGGCGGCCTATGCGCTGGCGGAGGAGTTCTGGCCCGGCCCCCTGACCATGGTGCTGCCCGCCCGGGATATCGTTCCCCGCCGCACCACGGCGGGGCTGGATACCGTTGCTGTCCGCTGCCCGGACAGCGAAATCACCCGGCAGATCATCCGCCTGTCCGGGGTGCCCATTGCGGCTCCATCGGCCAACCTCTCCGGCAAGCCCTCCACCACCACCGCCCAGCACGTGCTCCACGACCACGACGGCAACATCGACGCCATCGTGGACGACGGCCCCTGCCGGGTGGGGGTGGAATCCACCATTGTGGACCTGACGGAGGATCGCCCCCGGCTGCTGCGCCCCGGCGGGATCACCCCGGAGCAGCTGACGGCGGTGCTGGGTGACCTGGTGGTGGATAAGGCCGTCACCGCCCAGATCGATAAGGACGCTGTGGTGAAGGCTCCCGGCATGAAGTACCGCCACTATGCCCCGGCGGAGCCGGTGGTCATCGTGGCTGGGAGCCGGGAAAAGGCGGCCCGGTACATCCACGATCACTTCGCCCCCGGCGACCGGGTGCTGTGCTTTGACGAAGAGCTGCCCCTGTACGCCGACTGCGCTCCCCTGTCCTATGGAAAGGAATCCGACGTGAATACCCTGAGTGCCGGGCTGTTCTCCGCCCTGCGGGAGCTGGACGACGCGCGCATTCACCAGGTCTATGCCCGCTGCCCCGTGGGCGGCGGCGTGGCCTATGCGGTGCAGAACCGGCTGAAAAAGGCGGCGGCCTTCCACATCGTGGACGCGGAGGCGGAGGAATGATCCTGGGCATCACCGGCGGCACCGGCTGCGGCAAGACGACCTTGCTGCGTGAGCTGCGGGCGCGGGGCGGGGAAGTGCTGGACTGCGATGAAATCTACCATGCGCTGCTGCAAACCGACGCGGCCCTGCTGGCTGCGCTGGAGACCCGGTTCCCCGCCGCGTTCCCGGACGGATGCTTTGTACGCCGGGAGCTGGGGAAGATCGTCTTTGCCGACCCGGCGGCGCTGAATGACCTGAATGCTATCACCCATGCCGCCGTCCGGCGTGAGGTGGAGCGGCGGCTGGAACCGCAGCCGGCTCTTGCCGCCATCGACGCCATTGCCCTGTTTGAAAGCGGGCTGGACCGGCTGTGCGACCTGACGGTGGCGGTCATTGCCCCCCGGGAGGCCAGGGTCAAGCGCCTGATCCGGCGGGACGGGATCTCGCGGGAGTATGCCGTCAGCCGGATCAATGCCCAGCATGACGATGCCTGGTTCCGCCGGCGCTGCGGCGCGGTGCTGGAAAACGACGGCACCCAGGACGAATTTCACAAAAAGTGCATTGATTTTTTGGATGCACACGGTATAATATCGTTAGCATGAGTTTCCCTAATATACATAGATAAGGAGAAAGAAAAATGACTGCTGAAGAACTGCGCAATTCCATCCTCAGCGCGCCCAAGAACGGCTATAGCAAGCTGACCGCCGAGCAGCGCAAGGAGATGGAGGCCTACGCCCTGCGCTACCGTGCCTTTATGGATGCCTGCAAGACCGAGCGGGAGGCCACTGCCTGGGCCACCGCCATGGCCGAAAAGCACGGCTTTGTCCCCGCCGTCCCCGGCATGACCGTGAAGCCCGGCGACAAGATCTACCTGAATAACCGGGGCAAGAGCTTTATGATCGCCGTCATCGGCAAGGAGCCGCTGAGCAAGGGCGCGAACATCTGCGCCGCCCATGTGGATTCCCCCCGGATGGACGTGAAGCCCCAGCCGCTGTATGAGGACTCCGAGATCGCCTACTTCAAGACCCATTACTACGGCGGCATCAAGAAGTACCAGTGGACCTGCGTGCCGCTGGCCATTCACGGCGTTGTGTGCCGCAAGGACGGCACCACCGTCACCTTGACCATCGGCGAGGATGAGAACGACCCCATCCTGATGGTTTCCGACCTGCTGATCCACCTGGCAGGCGACCAGATGCGCAAGACCGCCAGCGAGGTGATCGCCGGTGAGCAGCTGAATGTGATCCTTGGCTCCGAGCCGCTGGAGGGCGAGGGCGCCGACCTGGTGAAGCTGAATGTGATGAAGCTGCTCAACGAGAAGTACGGCATGGTGGAGGACGACTTCCGCAGCGCCGAGCTGACCATCGTCCCCGCCGGTAAGAGCCGGGAGGTGGGCCTGGATCGCAGCCTGCTGGCCGCCTATGGCCACGACGACCGGGTGTGCGCCTACGCCGAGCTGGAGCCGATCTTCGACCTGGAGACGCCCACTCATACCGCCGTGTGCATCCTGGCCGACAAGGAGGAGATCGGCTCCGTGGGCATCAGCGGTATGCAGAGCCACGCCTTTGAGTACTTCATGGAGATCCTGTGCGACGGCCAGGGCGTGAAGCTGAGCCATTGCTTTGCCAACTCCTTCTGCCTGTCCGCCGACGTTTCCAACGCTTTTGACCCCAATTTCCCCGAAACCTGCGACAAGCGGAACAACTCCGCCCTGAACTACGGCATCAGCATCTGCAAGTATACCGGCGCGCGGGGCAAGGGCGGCGCGTCCGACGCCTCCGCCGAGGCCATGCTCCATGTGCGCAAGACCTTTGAGGACAACGGCGTGCTGTGGCAGATCGCGACCCTGGGCAAGGTCGATCAGGGCGGCGGCGGCACCGTGGCCGCCTACATGGCCAATCGCAACATCGTCACCGTGGACGCGGGCGTCCCCGTGCTGAACATGCACGCTCCCATGGAGCTGGTCAGCAAGCTGGACTGCTACATGACCATGCTGGGCTGCAAGGCCATCTACCTGGCTTGATTTGACGCGCGACGACCCGTAAAAGAGCAAACAGTCACAGCAGTTTTTCGCTGCTGTGACTGTTTTTCCTTTATCCCCTGACAACCGCATACATGAGACTGTTAAAATCCGGGAGGGAACTGGTCATTCCTTTCTCAAGGATGGTAAATCCGTTTCGGGATAATTCCTTTTCAAAGGTATTCCACGATACCATTCTGCATGACGTTCCCGCCACCATCATCTTGCCGGATTCGTGATCCCGTTCCTGCAATGTAAATGCCGACCGAATATCGCTTTGCCGTTCAACTTCACCGTCGCCCATTGTGCAGATCAACGCAATTCCGCCTGCCGTCAAATGGCTGCGGATGAACCCATAAAAGCCGTCTCTGTCCTCGTCAGGCACAAGCATATGGACAACAGCGATGGCAAAGAGAAAATCGAATTTTTCGTCCAGTTCGTCGGAAAGGCAGTCCAACACGCTGAATTGATTTTCATATTCCGGCATTTTCTCTTTGCAGTATGCAATCGCTTCGCTCGAAATATCAGTTGCTGTCAACTGAAAGCCGTGTTCCAGCACCGTTCTGGAATCTCTGCCTTCGCCGCATCCAATTTCCAGGAGACGCTGGCTGTGACTGATGCCATACTTGTCGATTACCTCCATTACAATGGGCGTACTTACGCTGCTTGCCCAGCTCACGCCCTGTGCGTGCGCCGTTTTGTAGCGTTCCTCATAGGCGGTGTAGTATTTTCTGTCATCTGTTCCCATTTTCCGTTCCTCCGTTCATAGGCGTCATTTGTCCGCGCTTTTATATACTATAACAAATAGCGTTACAGGTTTCAACTTCCCCTCAGAACACAAATTTTCCCTGTTCCTGTACTTCTTCTACGGTCCAGCGGAAAACAGCTTCTCGGTTCCATTCCGGTTTAATGTCTTCCGCAGAAAGGCTTTTCATAATGGCTCCTTCGTCGTAAAACCACGTTTGGTCATACCAAAAATCATAGCAGTATTTTTCACCTACATAGATTTGGTGCCATTGCTGCGCTTTACTCATGCCCTCCCCCATTTGATAGCTAATCACCACAAAGCTGTTATTGTCGCCGCCTGTGGTATGACCGCCGCCGCCAATGATGGCTTTACCAGGATATACATCCGGAAGGACTTTTTTCCCAACATATTCTGCCAGTGCTTTGAATCCGTCAAAGCTTTCCGCCGCATCGGTCAGCATTTCCTTTGGAATGTCAATCAGGATGAATCCTCCTACTTGCATTCCGTTCTTGACCAAATCATGCTGACGATTGGAAACATGGTAGCGGTTCAAGTCCACCGACCCGTCCGTTGCATCAAAGCTGATGCTGTCCAGCACCTCCGAGTCGGCCTCTATCTCTGGATCTGCCATCACGTAAAGGCCCATCCGCCCTGGCTTGTAGGGAAGCGCTGAAAGGTTCTCCCCCTCGGCAGCAGAGGCCGTTGTTCCCGTCTCAGCAGCTTCCGTTGCGGTATTCAAGCGTTCTTCCTTTTTTCCACACCCCATGAGAACGAAACATAGTAAAAGCGTAAGCAATAAGATGTCGTGTGCTTTCTTCATATTATAATGTACCTCCTAGAATGGATTCCAGCTGTTTCTTGCAGATTGAACGCACAACGGCATTTGACCAAAGCCAAATGCCGTTGCTTTTTCGCCGAAAAGGTGGTCATTTCATTGGGGAAATAGTATCAAAAACCATTTTCCACGCATTTCACTGGATAATTTCCTCTGCCATGGCAAAGAGCACATCCGGGGCGATGGAGGTGCCCATCTCCGTGAAGGAGAATTTGCTGTCGGGGGTTATCCATGTCAGGGAAGCGAAAGCTTGCTCCTCCACTGCATCGGCACCAAAGGAGATGTAATTGCCGGGCTGCTGCGCCCATTCCTGCTCTTCCTCAGAGAGCTTATACCCCTCCGGGACAAATATATAGTGGTCAACGTAATAATTCAGTGTGATTTCTCCGATAGCCTTGGATGCAATGGGGATACGCTCATCCTCCGTGACAGCATCTCCCAGGTTTGGAATTGCGTAGAAGCCCACCTGCTGCCCCTGGCTATTTTCATAGTTTACACGCAAATCCATGAACGTGAGTACCTGGTTGCCGTTACCGTCATCTCCCACGACCTCACCTGTCCGCACATCCTTAAATCGGAAGCCACTGCTGAATTCTTCCGGGAGATTCAGCTTGAATCCGACCTTTTCTATGGCCTGCTCCAGCGCCTCATAGCTTTCCTGGTATTCCTGGCCTCTGTTGGTAAACGAATGGACCCGCACCTGCTCCGCCGCAAAGGCTGTGACGGTCAAAAGGCAGATAACCGCCGCCGCGATGAGAATGCGGGAGATTCTTTTCCTGTTTTTCATGGTAATAAGCTCCTTTTCTGATGTGTCCAGTTCTGCAAGATACGCATCATCAATTTCGCTCAGCGCCTTTGCCAAGTCCGTTGCTTTCATGGGCAAATTCCCTCCTTTTCCAGTGCCCGCTTCAGTTCCTTTCGCAGCTTTTCCAGCCGGTATTTCACCTGCCGGGCAGAGCAGCCGTATTTTTCCGCGATCTGGGGCGCGGTCATGGCTTCGTAATACCGGGAAAGAAACAGCCTTCGGTCGTCCGCATTCAGCGTGGCCAGGAAGCCGTTCAGGCTTTTCCCCAGCTCCTTGATTTCCAGCGCCTGCTCCACGTCCCTGCCTTCGTCGGGAATGCACTCCTCCAGCTCGGACAGGAGCACAGCGCCGTTCCCCTGACGTTTCTCCGCTGTCAGGTAGTCCAGCCGCTTGAAGCAGAGATTCCGGACGATCCGGGACAGGTAATATTTCAGGACAGGAGGACGCTTGGGGGGAATGGTGTTCCAGGCGGCCAGATAGACATCGTTGAGGACCTCCTCCGCGTCCTGCGCGCTGGGCAGGAGATTGCAGGCGATGGTTTTTAAGTAGCTGCCGTATTTTTGGGACGTTTCCGAAATTGCCCCCTCCGACCGGGAAAAGTACAGAGAAATGATCTGCGTATCTTCCAAATGATTCACTCCTTTGTTCGTAAGGCCCTTACACTCATATAATACGGAAACAGAGCAAACTGGACAAGGGGTTTAACAAAAAAGCCGCCCCCGTTTCCGGGAGCGGCATGGGAGGGAGCGGCGCTTATTTCGCGTGAGAGCCGAAGTTGACCACGGCGGTGTCGCCCTGCTCGTTGGCGCCGAACTCATAGTCCTTGCCGGGCAGGATGGCGTTCATGATGATGCCCACCAGAGCGGCCACGGCCAGGCCGGACAGGCTGATGGTCACGGAGCCGATGGTGAAGCTGATGGCGCCGGCGGTGCTGGTGCTGACGCCGATGGCCAGGCCCATGATCATGGCGGCGATCAGGACGTTGCGGCTCTTGGTGAAGTCCACCTGATTCTCAACCACGTTGCGCACGCCCACGGCGGAGATCATGCCGTACAGCACCAGGCTGACGCCGCCCATGGTGGCGGCAGGCATGGCCTGGATGATGGCGGAGAACTTGGGGCAGAAGGAGAGAATCACGGCGAAGTAGGCAGCCAGGCGGATGACCTTGGGGTCATAGACCTTGCTCAGGGCCAGCACGCCGGTGTTCTCGCCGTAGGTGGTGTTGGCAGGCGCGCCGAACAGGGAGGCCATGATGGTCGCCAGACCGTCGCCCAGCAGGGTACGGTGCAGGCCGGGGTCGGCCACATAGTTCTTGCCAACGGTGGAGGAGATGGCGCTGATGTCGCCCACATGCTCCATCATGGTAGCCAGGGAGATGGGCATGATGGTGATGATGGCGGTGACCAGCAGGCCGCTGTCAAGATCCTTGCCGAAGATGGACAGCGCCGTTCTGTTCCATACGATGGGCAGCCCGATCCAGTCGGCCTCGCCGACGAGCTGCACAAAATGGGCGCGGGAGCCTTCGTCTACGATCATCGCAAACACATAAGAGGCTACCACGCCCAGGAGGATGGGGATTATTTTGATCATGCCCTTGCCGAAGATATTGGCGATCACCACTACCAGGATGGCAACCAGAGCGATCCACCAGTTGTTGGAGCAGTTATTTACGGCGGAGTTGGCCAGCGTCAGGCCGATGCAGATGATGATGGGGCCGGTGACAATGGGCGGGAAATAACGCATGACTTTTTTTGCGCCAAAGGCCTTGAACAGAGCCGCCAGCACCAGGTACACAAGACCGGCACAGGCCACGCCGAAGCAGGCATAGGGCAGGGTATCGAAGCCATAGTCGCCGCTCAGACCGCCGATGGCAGCGTAACCGCCGATGAAAGCGAAGGAGGAACCGAGGAATGCGGGGACCTTGCGGCCGGTGATCAGGTGGAACAGGAGGGTGCCCAGACCCGCGAACAGCAGGGCGTTGGCCACATCCAGCCCGGTCAGCGCGGGGACCAGCACCGTTGCTCCGAACATGGCGAACAGGTGCTGCACGCCCAGAATCAGCTGCTTGGGGGTGCCCAAGGTGCTGGAATCATAGACGGCATCAGTGTTTTTCTCGATTTTTGCCATAAATAACTTCCTTTCTTTTCCGGGTGGTTTCCGAAAAAAAGGAACCGACGCAGTGCTGCTTCGATTCCTCCTTTCCGTGTTCTCATGAAAAAGCCCCAAAGAGGTTGGTCCTTGGAGGCGTTTGTGCTAGTATACAACCTCTTCCTCGGAAAAGCAAGGGAAAAAAGCGTTGACCGCTGCCAAAATATGAATGAATTGTGACTGGAATTTTGTAAAAAATGCAGTAAGAGGATACTGACACCATCCGCCATTTTTCTTTCAAAAAGAATTAACAGAAAGATAACAGTAAAAAATAGATTCATTGATTGCCGAAACCGAAAAAGTATGCTATGATAACCACAATTACCTGCAAAGAAAGGAACATGCCCCAAAAGGGGCGGTTATGCTATGAGTTCAGAATCACAGAATCCGAAAAATCCCAAAAAGCCGATGGACAATATGCCCAAGGGCGGCGTGTGGACGGCGCTGATCGTTGCCCTGGCCCTGGTGCTGCTGATCAGCTGGATTTACAGCTCCATCTCCGGCAGTCAGTACACGGAGACCAGCGTCAGCGACTTCCTGGATGCCATGGACAGCAACCAGCTGGCGGAGGTGGAGATCCGCTATGACCGCATCGTCTACCTGACCAAGCAGGAGGCAGCCAAGCCCGGCTCCCAGCAGAAGGCCTGCTACACCGGCCTGCCCAGCGGCGGTGATACCCTGCTGCTGGCTCAGCAGCTGACGGATATGGGCGTCAAGGTGACCCGGCCGATCACGGAGGATAACTCCATGATCATGATGATCCTGTCCTATGCCATCACCTTTGCTATCCTATTCGTGTTCATGCGGATGATCACCAAGCGCATGGGCAGCGAGGGCATGATGGGCGGCTTCGGCAAGAGCAAGGCCAAGATGTATATGGAAAAGCAGACCGGCGTCACCTTTAAGGATGTGGCCGGGCAGGACGAGGCCAAGGAGTCCCTGGGGGAGATCATTGATTTCCTCCACAATCCCCAGAAGTACACCGAGATCGGCGCGAAGCTGCCCAAGGGCGCGCTGCTGGTCGGCTCCCCCGGCACCGGCAAGACCCTGCTTGCCAAGGCCGTGGCGGGGGAGGCGGGGGTGCCCTTCTTCTCCATCTCCGGCTCCGACTTTGTGGAGATGTTCGTGGGCATGGGCGCCAGCCGGGTGCGCGACCTGTTCCAGCAGGCCGCCAAGGTGGCTCCCTGCATCATCTTCATTGACGAGATCGACGCGGTGGGCCGCTCCCGGGACAATCGCTACGGCAACAACTCCGAGCAGGAGCAGACCCTGAACCAGCTGCTCAACGAGATCGACGGCTTCGAGCCCTCCAAGGGCATCGTGTGCCTGGCGGCCACCAACCGCCCGGAGATCCTGGACAAGGCCCTGCTGCGCCCCGGCCGCTTTGACCGGCGGATTATTGTGGACCGGCCCAACCTCCAGGGCAGACTGGATACCCTGAAGGTGCACACCCGCAAGATCAAGCTCAGCGACGATGTGGACTTGAGAAAGATCGCCCAGGCCACCGCCGGTGCGGTGGGTGCGGACCTTGCCAACCTGGTGAACGAGGCGGCCCTGCGGGCCGTGCGGCACGGGCGGCAGCTGGTGACCCAGGAGGATCTGATGGCCTCCTTTGAAACCGTCATTGCGGGCACCGAGAAGAAGCACACCGTCATGACCGATATGGAAAAGCGGCTGGTGTCCTATCACGAGGTGGGCCACGCCCTGGTGGCCGCCCTGGAGAAGCATTCCCAGCCCGTGTCCAAGATCACCATTGTGCCCCATACCTCCGGCGCGCTGGGCTATACCATGCAGATGCCGGAGGAGGAGAAGTTCCTGAACACCGTGGAGGAGCTGAAGACCGAGCTGCGTACCCTGGTGGGCGGCAGAGCCGCCGAGCAGATCGTGTTCGGCGTCCAGACCACCGGCGCGGCCAACGATTTGCAGCGCGCCACCGCCCTGGCCCGGAATATGATCAGCCAGTACGGCATGGGCAAAAAGCTGGGCCTGATGACCACCGCCTCTGTGGAGCACCAGTACCTGGACGGCCAGGCCTATATGGACTGCGCCCAGTCCACCGCCGCCGTGGTGGATCAGGAGGTCAAAGAGCTGCTGGACGAGAGCTACGCCTCCGCCCTGTCCATCCTGCGGGAGCATCGATCCCTGCTGGACGAGGTGGCGGAATTCCTGCTGATGAAGGAGACCATCACCGGCGAGGAGCTGATGAGCTTCGTGAATTCCGCCGAAAAGTCCGCCGCGCAGGACGAAGAGAAACCGCAGACAGAAGAATAAAAATCTGCCCCCGGCCGGGCGCACCGTTGATCGGTGCCCCGGCCGGGGGGTTTCAAGGAGGAAGAAGGAAGCGCATTGCTCCGCCGATGGGGGAAAACGGGTCAGCTCAGGTTCAGGAATTCCGCCGGGTCCATGGGCTGATCCTGGCAGCTGACGCTGAAGTGGACGTGGCTGCCCATCACCGTTTCCACCAGGGCGGTGTCACCGGCGTAGCCGATGGTCTGGCCCAGGGTGACGGTATCGCCGGGCTGGACGCACAGGTCCTCCCGCAGGCTGGAATACCGGGTGGTGTAGCCGCCGGTGTGGCGGATCACCACGGTGTAGCCCAGGGCGTCGTCCTCATAGGTGGTGTACACGGTGCCGTCTGCCGCCGCACCCACGGGCGCGCCTGCCTCGGCGGCAAGGTCGATGCCGTTGTGGGTGCGCCAGTCCCGGGTGGTCTCGTTGTAGCTCAGGCAGTCCATGGCGTAAGCGCTGATGGCCTCACCGGGCACCGGCATGGCGGTTTTCAGCACCTCGTCATTGGTGACAGCGGCAGGCACGGTCGCGCTTACGGCAGGCTCCGTCGCTCTGGGCAGCGGGGCAGCGGGGGTGGATACGCTGGGTGTGGACGCGCTGGGGATGGATGCCGAAGTGGTGCTTTGTGTAGTCTCGGCCAGGTTCTCCACCAGCGGGGCCTGAACCGCCGCCTCCTGAGCAGGCTCTTTGCTGCGGTGGGACAGGAAAATGGTAAGCCCCGATGCAGCAACCGCCAGCACCAGAATCAGCGCCGCGAATTTCAGGCTGAAGCCTTGTTTTTTGTTGTTCATCATAGAACACCTCCGAGGCAGAGTATAGACAGGATGTGCCCGGATTAAACGCCGGGCTGATTTTTTTTGGCAGAATGAACAGATGATAATGGGGCAGGGAAGGGGAGAGGGGGCAAAGAGGAGCGAATAAAAGAAAATTGCCCGGATTATTTCCGCTGTCCTATTGACTTTCCGAATTTTTTCTATATATTTATATCTGTCAAATTCTGACGAAAAATCGGGTTAAAGAATCGGGGGAGGATAATGTCCAAGGAACTCATCAGGCTCCGTGATCTTGTCATGGAGTTCGACGGGGAGCGTATACTAGACGGAATCAATCTTTACATCAACGATCATGAATTCCTCACACTGCTCGGCCCTTCCGGCTGCGGCAAGACCACCACGCTGCGGATCATCGGCGGCTTTCTCACGCCCACATCCGGCACGGTGACCTTTGACGGCGAGATAATCAATGACGTGCCGCCCTATAAGCGGCAGATCAACACCGTGTTTCAGCGCTATGCCCTTTTTCCGCATCTGGATGTGTACGACAACATCGCCTTTGGCCTGCGGGTAGCCAAGCTGCCCAAGAGCGAAATTGACGCCCGGGTCAAGGAGATGCTGGAGATCGTCAGCCTGCGCGGCTACGAGAACCGCCACATCGACCGGCTTTCCGGCGGTCAGCAGCAGCGGGTGGCCATCGCCCGGGCGCTGGTCAACCGGCCCAAGGTGCTGCTGCTGGATGAACCCCTGGGCGCGCTGGACCTGCGGCTGCGCAAGGACATGCAGAACGAGCTGAAGCGCATTCAGCAGGCGTTGGGCATCACCTTTATCTATGTGACCCACGACCAGGAAGAGGCGCTTTCCATGTCCGATACCATCGTGGTGATGGACAAGGGCCGCATTCAGCAGATTGGCAGACCTGAGGATATCTATAACGAGCCGAAGAACGCCTTCGTGGCGGACTTCATCGGCGAATCCAACATCCTGGACGGCGTGATGCTGTCCGACTATCGGGTGAAATTCTTCGACCGGGAATTCGAGTGCGTGGACAAGGGCTTCGCCGAGAATGAGCCGGTGGATGTGGTCATCCGCCCGGAGGATGTGGATATTGTCCCGCCCAAGCAGGGGCATTTGGTGGGCAAGGTGACCGCCATCACCTTCAAGGGGCTGAACTATGACATTATCGTGGAGTTCAAGGGCTTCAAGTGGCTGATCCAGTCCACGGATTATCAGGCTGTTGGCTCCACCATTGGCATTCGACTCAACCCGGAGGATATTCACATCATGCACAAGAGTGAGTATTCCGGCATGTTTGGTGATTACAGCTCCTACTCCGCCGAGTACGACGAGCTGACGGAGGATGCCGAGGATGAAGAAGCGTAACGCGGTTTTGCTCAGCACGCCTTATTTAATATGGATGGTGCTGTTCACCCTGATTCCTCTGGGTGTGGTGGGCTACTATGCCCTCACCGACCCCGGCACCGGGGAATTCTCCCTGGCCAATGTGCGCCAGCTGGGTACTTACCTGCCCGTGCTGTGGAGCTCCATTGCCTATTCGCTCGTCTCCGCAGCGGTGTGCCTGGTCATTGGCTATCCCGTGGCCTATTATATCGCCCACTGCGGCCCCATTGCTCAGCGCTTTCTTTATATGCTGGTGATGCTGCCCATGTGCATGAGCTTCCTGCTGCGTACCCTGGCCTGGGTGGGCCTGCTCAGCGACCAGGGCATTATCAATAATCTTCTGGTGGCCTTCTTCGCCTGGCTGCGCTCTCTGGGGGGCATCTTTGCCGGGATCCCGGAGGATTTCGGCCGCCTGACCCTGATCCGCACCCCCGGCGCGGTGGTGCTGGGCATGGTGTATAACTACCTGCCCTATATGATCCTGCCCCTGTATTCCACCATCGTCAAGATCGACCACCGGCTCGTCGAGGCGGCGGAGGACCTGGGCTGCAACGGTGTGCAGACCTTCCGGCGGGTGGTGCTGCCCCTGTCCGTGCCGGGCATTCTCTCCGGCATGACCATGGTGTTTGTCCCGGCGGTGTCCACCTTCTATATTTCCCAGAAGATGGGCTCCCCCAGCACCGTGCTCATCGGCGACGTGATCGAGCGTCAGTTCAAGCAGGGCAACAACCCCAATCTGGGCGCGGCGCTGTCCATTGTGCTGATGCTGCTGGTGTTCGTGTGCACCGGCATCATGAACCGCTTCGGCGGCGATGAGGAAGGGAGCGTGGTGGTATGAGACGCACCAACCGATTCATCACGGTCCTGATCTTTATTTTCCTGTATATTCCCATGGCGGTGCTGGTTGTGGCATCCTTCAACACCGGCAAGAATATCACCCATTTCGACGGCTTCACCTTCCGGCAGTACGCCAGGCTCTTCCGGGATGACGGCCTGCTGGAGCTGCTGCGCAACTCTCTGATCGTGTCCGTCCTGGCCAGCCTGATCGCCACGGCCTTCGGTACGGTGGCGGCGGTTGGCATCAACGGTCTGAATCCCAGGCTGCGCAAGGCGGCCATGAGCCTGACCGATATCCCCATGACGAACCCGGACATTGTTACCGGCGTGTCGCTGTCGCTGCTGTTCGTGTTCGTCGGCACCAAGCTGCTGGGCCAGCGCAACAGTCTGACCTTCTGGACGCTGCTGATCGCCCATGTCACGTTCAATCTGCCCTACGTGATCCTGAACGTGATGCCCAAGCTCAAGCAGATGGACGACAGCCTGGTCAATGCCGCCATGGACCTGGGCTGCACCCGGGTGCAGGCCTTCTTCAAGGTGACCATCCACGAGATCATGCCCGGCGTGATCTCCGGGGCCATCATGGCCTTTACCATGAGCCTGGATGATTTTGTCATCAGCTATTTTGTCACCGGCCTGGATTTTGTGACCCTGCCTGTGGAAATCTATTCGTATACCAAAAAGCCCATCCAGCCGAAGATTTATGCCATGTTCACGCTGCTGTTCCTGCTGATCTTCGTGCTGATGGTCATTTCCAATGTGATCCAGCTTATGGGCGACAAAAAGCGCCTGGACGCCAGGAACAAGTGAAAGGAGATCTGATTATGAAAAAAGTAATTGCGCTGCTGCTGTGCGCCGTGCTCACCCTCGGCTGCTTCACCGGGGCTGCCTCTGCCAAGAAGAACAAAGTCACCCTCTACGTCTACAACTGGGGCCAGTACATTGCCGAGGGCGACGACGATTCCATCGACGTGATCGCGGCCTTCGAGGAGGCCTATCCCGATATCAAGGTGAAGTATTCCACCTTCGATTCCAACGAGAGCATGTACGCCAAGCTCTCCAATGGCGGCATCACCGTGGACGTGATCATCCCCTCCGACTATATGATCGGCCGGATGCGCCAGGAGAATATGCTGCTGGAGCTGAACTATGACAATATCCCCAACGCCCAGTATATTGACGACTCCTTCAAGGGTATGGCCTATGACCCGGAGAACAAGTATTCCGTCCCCTACACCTGGGGCACCGTGGGCATCATCTATAATACCAAGTATGTGGATGAGGCGGATGTCACCGGCTGGGAGCTGCTGTGGAACGAGAAGTATGCCGATAAGATCCTGATGTTCGATAACTCCCGGGATGCCTTCGGCATTGCCGAGTATCTGCTGGGTTACAGTGCCAATACCACCGACGAGGCCGAGCTTCAGGCCTGCGCCGACAAGCTGGCTGAGCAGAAGCCCGTGGTGCAGCAGTACGTCATGGATCAGATCTTCGACGCCATGGAGAATGAGGAGGCCTGGATCGCCCCCTACTATGCAGGCGACTACCTGACCATGGTGGAGGAGAACGAGGACCTGGCCTTCTACCGCCCGGATCACCAGGGCTTTAACGTGTTCATCGACGCCATGTGCATCCCCACCTGCTGCCAGGAGAAGGAGGCCGCCGAGCTGTTCATCAACTTCCTGTGCGACCCGGAGATCTCCGCCGCCAACATGGATTTCATCGGCTATTCCGTCCCCGCCTCCGAATCCAAGCAGTATATGGACGAGGACGTGGTGAGCGACCCCGTGGCCTATCCCGACGAAGAGGAGCTGCGCAACGCCAGCAGCTTCGACTACCTCCCCGAGGACGTCTCCCGCAAAATGGAGAGCCTCTTCATGGAAGTCAGAAACGGCTGAATAATACCCGTCCAAGCACCCAGAGGCTAACCCCTCTGGGTGCTTTGCCATTCTTGTGGGTCCCAAATGGGGAGCCGAGAAAATCTCCCCTGAAAGGGGAGACGGCGCGCATCTGCGCGCCGGAGGGGTCAGCTGCGGTACGCAGAATACCATTTGAGGAATCCAAGGCGAATTCGTACAATCCAAAACGGACATATTGCGAATTTGCCCGGGCCTTAATGAAACCGTAACTGCCTACCGCAACCCCTCAGGCAGGCCCTATGGCCTGCCAGCTCCCCTTTCAGGGGCGCTTTCCTCGCTGCCCCCTCTGGGGGAAGTGCCGCAAAGCGGCAAAGGGGGTGACGTTGGATGGTTGAGAGCTTTATATGTTACCATTCAACCAACAGAGACCCCACGGAATCGCCCCGGTTCGTTGAATGGGACGGGATAATGAAATAACAACATAACATTTCCCCATTCAACCGGCCATGGAAATACACCGCCCCGGCACGGGATGATGTGCGCATCGTCTACGCGCACGACGGGGAAGGCCACATAACACCAAATTACGGTCAACTTAGACACCCATGGCAACAAAATGTTACCATTTGTAATCGAAAAAACGAACCTATCCACAGATTGTGGAGAAATGAGAGACAGGTTACAAAAATCTTAAGAATTAGAAAATAAACGGAAAAATCGCAGTTTTCTCCTTGAAAAAACACGGGGAATGATGTAAAATGGAATCAGAAGGGAAGAAAACAGAAACAGCCTGAAATAATTTTGTAATTTATTTTGTAATTTATTGTAAATTACCTATTGACGAAATTAGAAAAAGCATATATAATACGTCTATAAATCAGAGCGCCCGAGAGTGTACCACATTCGTGCAGTTATCCGGCCTCAATTTGTAAAACATTTTTAGGAGGAAAAACAAATGAAAACAGTTAGTAAAAAGCTGCTGAGCTTACTGCTGGTGGCAATCCTGCTGGTTTCCGCACTTCCCTTCCAGGCGTTCGCAGAGGACCTCGAGGGTTCGGATGGTACCCCTGTGGAGCTTACCGATGATTCCAGCGGTGACAATAACAACGATGGCAACGGTGGGAACACCAACAATTCCAATGATACTGGTGCACGGATTACCACGGTTCCTCACGATGAAAACGATCGTTCCCATGTTTCGGAAGTGTGGTTTTGGAACCAGACGACGCACTGGCAGCAGTGCCCTGTTGCCAACTGTGAGAAGGCTGGCCAGCATTTGAACGAAAATGACCATAGTTTTGATAAGAACACAGGTATTTGTGGTGTCTGTAAGTATGTTTGTGAGCATAAAACCACAGAGCTGGATGGAAGCACTGCAAAGGATCCTGACTGCATTCATCCGGGTAAAGAAGCGGACACGATCTGCACGATTTGCCGTAAAGTCATCAAGACTGGCGCTGAACGCCCTGCTACCGGCATTCACAACTATGTGAATGGCATCTGCTCCGTCTGCGGCGCTGTCCAGATCGGCGGCTCTTACAAGCTGACCCTGGATGCCAATGGCGGCACCATTAATGGCGGTTCCAGCCTGATTATCGATGTGACGCAGGGCCAGCCCGTTGCGCTGCCCACTCCCACCCGCCCCAACCACACTTTTGTAGGCTGGTATGTTGATGACACTGAGCTGTTTTCTAACGGTGCGACTTATAAGTACAGCACCGATAAGACCGCAAAAGCAAAATGGACGGAAGTTACTTATCAGCTGACCGTTCGCCGTGTCCTGAACGGAAACAACAGCACTGCGAAGACGATCAAGCAGGTGAATGTCCCTGCGGGTGTGCCGCTGCTGGACTATTTGAAGGCGAATGTTACCGCAGACATCAGAGCAGAGTTGGCAGTGACCCCCGGCTACACCTGGCAGGGGAACTTCTGGAGAGATTACAGCGGCACTCAGCCTTTGACTGACCAGGCTGCGATCATGAACCAGGCCCAGACTGTCTTTGTCAACTTTGTGTCCACCGCTTATACCATTTACTTCAGCGCTGAGGGCGGCACTGTGACGCCTCTGTCCAAGACGGTATACTTCGGCCAGGCGGTCGGCACTCTGCCCACCGCTACCAAGAGCGGCAAGGTCTTCAAGGGCTGGCAGGATGCCAACGGCACCATCTATGATTCCACTACGATCTATAAGATCGCCGGTGATACGTCCCTGACTGCAATTTGGGAAGACGAAGTGATGGTTGTCCTGTACATTTACGTCAATGGTAACTTCGCCTCCTGCGACAGAATGATCCTGATGGACAAGTACGTAAAGAACGACAACATCAGCCGCGCCGATGTGGTGACCGAGATCGCCAAGCATTACTCCGCGATCAACGGCTACAACCTGTCCGTTGCCGGCCTGTTCGACGAAAGCACCTGGGCCAGCTACCGCGCCAATACTGGCAAGGCCGGTGTTGATAACATCGGCATCACCGGGACCCATCCCAACAAGATTTACGTGATGGTCAACAATGCGCAGAACGGCACCACCATCCTGCCCACCAACCCCACCACGACTCCTACCATTCCCAACAATGGCAATGCTTACTGGGTCGTCACCGGCCCCAACACCGGCTACTGGGTCCAGTCCAACGGCAGCTATCCCCAGGGCTCTTACTGGGTGAGCACCGGCAATGGCAATGGCTACTGGAGCTACAACCCCAGCAACTATCCCACCACTGTCATCTACCCCACCTACGTCCCCGGCAGCAACCCCAAGACCGGCGATACCGCGCAGCTTGAGGTTGCCGCAGCGGTCATGATCCTGGCCGCCGCCGCACTGGTTACCATGATGGCCCTGCGCAAGAAGAGAGCCTGATCTCCAAACTCCCAAACTCCCCCGGCTTCCCGGCCGGGGGAGTTTTCTGCTGAGGTACGCTGAATGGAATGCAGTCCGTTCCCTACAAGCTTAGCGCCCTTGGCTCCCCGATGGGGGAGCTGGCAGCCCGTAAGGGCTGACTTAGCGATGCGCAGGCGCTATGCAAGCGAGCAACCGCCGTTAGGCGGCTCTTAGCGAGTCGCAGAGGGGGTGTTGTTCGATGAATAGTAGCAGCTGAAAATCACCGACGACACCCCTTTTGCCGCTATCGCGGCACGAAACAGGTGTATGATTGCCACCGGCAATCATCGCTATCTTGATTCGCTGCGCGGAGCACCACCCTCGGAGGGGGGCAGCGGGAAGCGGCGCATTTGGCACTTGCTATTGAAGGGCGGATGGGGTATAATTGATGTCGAATTTGAAGAGGGGTTACGGTGAAGCGTCTATGGTAAAAAAGGGCTTTGACAACGACAAGTATCTGCAAATGCAGTCCGAGCACATCAAGGAGCGGATCGCGAAATTTGGCGGCAAGCTGTATCTGGAATTCGGCGGCAAGCTGTATGACGACAATCATGCCTCCCGGGTGCTTCCCGGTTTTCAGCCGGACAGCAAGCTGCGGATGCTGTTGCAGCTGAAGGATCAGGTGGAGATGGTCATTGCCATCAACGCCGACGATATTGAGAAAAACAAGATCCGGGGCGACCTGGGCATCACCTATGACCGGGACGTGATCCGGCTGATCGGCGTGTTCCGGGATTTTGGGCTATACGTGTCCAGCGTGGTGCTCACCCGGTTCCACGGGCAGACCCTGGCCACCGCCTTCCAGTCCCGGCTGGAGGGAATGGGCATCCGGGTCTATCACCATTACAGCATCGAGGGCTACCCCGCCAACACTGCCTTTGTGGTCAGCGAGGAGGGCTTCGGCAAAAATGAGTATATCGAGACCTCCCGCTCCCTGGTGGTGGTCACCGCCCCCGGCCCCGGCAGTGGCAAGCTGGCCACCTGCCTGAGCCAGGTGTACCATGAAAACAAGCGGGGCATCCAGGCGGGCTATGCCAAATTCGAGACCTTCCCCATCTGGAATATCCTGCTGAATCACCCCGTGAACCTGGCCTATGAGGCTGCCACCGCCGACCTGAATGACGTGAACATGATCGACCCGTTCCACCTGGACGCCTACGGCGTCACCACCGTAAATTATAACCGGGACGTGGAGGCTTTCCCCATTCTGGAAGCCCTGTTCGAAAAGATCATGGGTGTTTGCCCCTACAAGTCCCCTACGGACATGGGTGTCAACATGGCGGGCAACTGCATCTTTGACGACGAGGCGGTAAAGGCTGCCTCCCGCCAGGAGATCATCCGCCGCTACTATGTGGCCATGTGCGAGCTGAAGCAGGGCAAATGCGGCGAAGAGGTGGTGCGCAAGCTGGAGCTGCTGATGCGCAAGGCGGGCGTCACCCCGGAGGAGCGCTCCACCGTTGCCCCCGCCCTGGAGCGGGAGGCCCAGACCGGGGACGCCGCCGCTGCCATGGAACTGCCCGACGGCAGCATCGTCACCGGCCGCACCACAGACCTGCTGGGCGCGTCCTCGGCCCTGCTGCTCAACGCCCTGAAGCACTTGAGCAACCTCCCGGACGAAATGCACCTGATGAGCCCGGTGGTGCTCGACCCCATCCAGCACCTGAAGGTCGCCCACCTGGGCAACCGCAACCCCCGCCTGCACACCGACGAAACCCTGATCGCCCTGTCCATTTGCGCCGCCACCAACCCCCTGGCGGAGCTGGCCATGGAGCAGCTGAGCAAGCTCAAGGGCTGCGATGTCCACTCCACCGTGATCCTCTCCCCGGTGGACGAAAAGGTCTTCAAGCGCCTGGGCGTCAACCTGACCTGCGAACCGAAATACAGCGTATAAAGCAAAAACACCGCTCGGACGAAAATACCGGGCGGTGTTTTTGTGTAACGAAAACGTCCTGCCGCATGCGGCAAGACAGTGCTGCTTTGCCTGAACGCGCCGCATTGAGCCGCGTTATGCCATGCGCCTCCTGCGGTGTCAAGCAAAAAAGATGAGCATTTCCCAGTGAAGCAAAAAATCGTGGATGAAACCAAAAGAACCATAGGTCCTCTGGCTTCATTATATAAATCGGCCAATGGTCGGATCAGCAGGATCCAGGTTCCGCTTTTTCAGTTCTGCCTCCTGACGGCAATATTGAGAGGCGATGATGTGACAGATCTTTTTGGCGCGGATCATCCAGCGGACCTTTCCGTATCCCGCCCACATGACCGCGTCCGTTTCGCCGGGCAGCAGGACGATCTCCTTCAGCGGGATGCACCGCTTCAGGCAGTAGAAATCATAGAAGGTATTCCTGTCCCGCTCGGTGTACAGAAATTCAAATTCTTCCTCCTTCGCCCGGATGCCTGTCTCCTCATACAGCTCCCGGGCAATGGCCTGGCGGCTGGTTTCCCCGGCCTTGGCGGCCCCGCCGGAATTCTCCCAGGTGCCGTGGAAGCTCTTTCCCTTGGCGCGCCGGGTCAGCAGCAGGTGCCCCAGGCCGTCGTATACCCACACGCATACCACCAGCCCGTAATCCCCCGGCTGCCAGGGCGTCCCCCGCAGATGCACCCGGCCCGTCAGCTGGCGGTTCTCATCATAAACGTCATTCCATTCCTGCATCCTGATACGGCTCCCTTCCGCCGCCAAAGCGGCATTTCTCTGCGGCAAACCAGTGCCTTTTTGCCGTCAACGGTTACATGATACCACGTATTTCCTTCAATGGCAACTGTTTTGCGGCTGCGCAGCACAAAAAAATACAGCGGCGGTTCATTGCCATAAAAGGCAAGATAATCCAATATGAAAAGCGAATTTATAGGTTTAGCGTTAAACTCTATAAAATATAACCGTTTCCAATTTGACAATTTGCCTAAAACTGATGAACAAATCTTGTGAAAAACATCGCCTTGAAAAAGAATTCCACGAATGGTAATATAATAACATCAGTTGAAAAAAGCTGGAAAGTCAAATATAGTTGATGATAGAACTCCGCAATTTACGTCGTTATCGTCCCTTGGGACTGTAACATAAATTTTAAGGAGGCATACACATGAAGAAGATTCTTTCCCTCGTCATCGCTCTGGCTCTGGTCGTTGCCTGCTGCGCACTGTTCAGCGGCTCCGCCAAGGCAGAAGGCAAGCTGGTCGGCGTTTCCATGCCCACCCAGGATCTGCAGCGCTGGAATCAGGACGGCGCGAACATGAAGGCCGAGCTGGAAAAGGCTGGCTATGAGGTCGAGCTGCTGTTCGGCGCCAACGACATCCCCACTCAGGTTTCTCAGATCGAGACCATGATCGCCGATGGCTGCCAGGTTCTGGTCATTGCTTCCATCGACGGCGACTCCCTGGGCACTGTGCTGGCACAGGCCAAGGAAGCCGGTATCCCCGTCATCGCCTATGACCGCCTGATCATGAACTCTGACGCTGTCTCCTACTACGCCACCTTCGACAACTGGCTGGTTGGTGTGAAGCAGGGCGAGTTCATCCGTGATGCTCTGGATCTGGACAATGCTGATGGCCCCTTCAACATCGAGTTCATCACCGGCGACCCCGGCGACAACAACATCAACTTCTTCTT
>USEU01000025.1 GCA_900553805.1 uncultured Eubacteriales bacterium | reverse complement strand
ATTGAGCCAAAAATCCAGGCTGGGGCTTCTTGCCAAATTGTGCGGTGTTGCCCTTATATTTTGTTGTCATATTTTGTTGACAGAGATAGTATAGCACAGTATGATAGATATGAATAATATCGTTTTCGTACCGGCGTTATATTATTTTTGTATCGCAGAAGATGATTCAGACGAAAAGGCCGTGACCGGCTTTATGGAGGTGAAGCAATGGACATCCGACAGCTGGGATATTTCCGCAAGATCGCCGAGACCGGCAGCATCAGCGAAGCCGCCAGGCAGCTGCATCTCTCTCAGCCGCCCCTGAGCTGTCAGCTGCGGGGGCTGGAGGAGGAGCTGGGGGTGCAGCTGTTTCAGCGGAGTCGCCAGGGCGTGAGCCTTACGGAGGCAGGGGAGCTGCTGTACCAGCGGGCCGGGGAGTTGCTGCGGTTCGCGGACTCTGCCAAGCTGGAGGTCAGCCAGATCGGCCAGCGGCAGGTGCTGCGGCTGGGCATGACCTCCACCACCGTCGTCCCCGTGATGCCGCTCATCTCTGTTTTTTCCCGCCGGAATCCGACGGTGCACTTTGAGGTACATGACGGCTCCAGCTTCTCCATGTATACGCTCCTGCTCAACGGGATCATTGACCTGTCCGTGGTGCGCACCCCCCTGCGGCTGGATGAGGTGGAGCACCTGGTGCTGCGGGAGGAGCCGATGATCGCCGTCTCCGCTTTGCCCTTCGCACCCGGCGCGCTCCGCCTCCGTGACTTGGCGGACTGCCCGCTGATCCTCTACCGGCGCTATGAGCGGTTCCTTCTGGATGCTTTCCACGTCCAGGGCCTGGAGCCGGAGGTGTTCTGCCTGTGCGACGATGCCCGGTCCGCGACGCAGTGGGTGGAGGCGGGCCTGGGCACTGCCATTTTTCCCCGGTCCATGCAGCAGCTGTGCGGCGGGCTGCACATCTGCCCCATTGCGGAGGATGCCCTGAAAACAAAGATCTTGCTTATCTGGCGGAAGGGAGAGCCGCCGCGCCCTGTTGTGCACGCCTTTTTGCAGCTGGCGGAGGCCGGGACCTTTTGAGGCGGCATGGGCGGATGCCGCCGCGGCGATTTGCCGCTTTCTCCAAAGGAAGCACGGGCAGCCGGGGGGATTTTTGTTCACTCGGAGGAAAAGCGGACAAGGATAGACAAGAAGCTGCATTTTTAGGCCTTTCCAACCGGGGCGGCTTTGGGGTATACTGAAGACACCCGAAACGCTCAAAACAGGAGGATTTTGTAATGCGCTATGGTTACTTCGACAACGCCAACCGGGAGTATGTCATCGACCGGGTGGATGTTCCTGTTTCCTGGACAAACTATATTGGATTAAAAGATATGTACGGTGTGTTCAACCACACCGCCGGGGGTTATCTGCTTTACAAATCCCCGGAATACCATCGGATCACCCGCTTCCGCCCCAACGGCGTCCCCATGGACGGCCCCGGCCACTACGTCTACCTGCGGGACAATGAGAGCGGCGACTACTGGACGGTGTCCTGGCAGCCCGTGGGCAAGCCCAAGGAGCACTATTCCTGCCGCCACGGCCTGAGTTTCAGCAAGTATCACTGTGATTATTCCGGCATCGACGCCGAGCAGACCCTGTTCGTGGCGGTGGACGACCCGGTGGAGATCTGGCGGGTCACCCTGCGCAACGATACCGACCGGGTGCGTGACCTGTCCGTATTCTCCTATCTGGAATTCAGCTTCCATCAGATCGCCATGGACAACCAGAATTTCCAGATGAGCCTGTACGCCGCCGGAAGCCGGTATGAGGACGGCGTGATCGAGCATGACCTTTATTATGAAGAAACCGGCTACCAGTTTTTTACCTCCAATTTCACCCCCGACGGCTTCGACTGCCTGCGCGATACCTTCATCGGCCATTACCGCTCCGAGCGCAACCCCATCGTGGTGGAGAGCGGCGAGTGCCATGGCAGCTTCCAGAAGGGCGGCAACCACTGCGGCTGCCTGCGCAAAAAGCTGGTTTTGCAGCCCGGCGAGCAGGTGGAGCTGATCTATCTGCTGGGCGAGGGCGGCATCGAGGCCGGCAAGGCCATGCGCCGGAAGTATTCCTCCGCCAAGTGCGCCGAGGACTTTGCCCGCACGGCAGAGATTTGGGACGAGAAGCTGAGCTGCCTCCAGGTCCATACCCCCAACGAGGGCATGAATACCGAGCTGAATATCTGGAACCTGTATCAGAGCGAGATCAACGTCATGTTCTCCCGGTTCACCTCCTTCATCGAGGTGGGCGGCCGGGTGGGCCTGGGCTACCGGGATACCGCCCAGGACGCCATGACCATTCCCCATTCCAATCCCGCCAAGTGCCGCAGCCGCATTGTGGAGCTGCTGCGGGCGCTGACCACCGAGGGCTACGGCCTGCACCTGTTTGAGCCGCGCTGGTTCGAGCCGGACGAAAAGCAGCAGTCCTTCAAGTCCCCCACCGTGGTCCCCACCCCGGATAAGAGCAGCATCGTCCACGGCATCAAGGATGCCTGCGCCGACGACGCGCTGTGGCTGGTGGGCAGCATTGTCTCCTACATCAAGGAGACCGGCGAGCTGAGCTTTGCCGACGAGGTGATCACCTATGCCGACGGTGGTGAGGGCACCGTCTATGAGCATATGAAGCGCATCCTGGACTTCTCCGCCCGCCAGGTGGGCATCAACGGCATCTGCAAGGGCCTGCGGGCGGACTGGAACGACTGCCTGAACCTGGGCGGCGGCGAGAGCGCCATGGTCAGCTTCCTGCACCACTGGGCGCTGCTGAACTTCATCGCCCTGGCGGAAAAGCTTGGCCGCCGGGAGGACGCTGCCCACTACACCGCCATGGCTCAGCAGGTCAAGGCCGTCAGCGAAAAGGTGCTGTGGGACGGCAAGTGGTATATCCGTGGCATCACCGCCCAGAACCGCAAGATCGGCACCCAGAACGATACCGAGGGACGGGTGCACATGGAGAGCAACACCTGGGCAGTCCTGTCCGGCGTGGCGGACGCGGAGCACGGCAAGGCCGCCATGGACGCGGTGGATGAGTACCTGTTCACCCAGTACGGCCTGATGCTCAATGCCCCCTGCTTCACTGTGCCGGATGACTCCATCGGCTTTGTTACCCGGGTGTATCCGGGCCTGAAGGAGAACGGCGCCATCTTCAGCCATCCCAACCCCTGGGCCTGGTGCGCTGAGGCCATCCTGGGCCGGGGCAGCCGCGCCATGAAATTCTATAATTCCCTGTGCCCCGCCCTGCAAAATGACAACATCGAGACCCGTCTGGCAGAGCCTTACACCTATTGCCAGTTCGTTTCCGGCAAGGATCATACCACCTTCGGCGAGGCCCATCATCCCTTTATGACCGGCTCCTCCGGCTGGGCCTACTATGCCGCCACCCAGTACATGCTGGGCATCCGGCCGGATTATGACAGCCTGACGGTGGATCCCTGCATCCCCGCCGACTGGAAGGAATTCTCCGTGGACCGCAAGTGGCGCGGCGCGCAGTACCACATCCATGTGACCAACCCCAAGGGCGTGGAGAAGGGCGTGGCCTCCGTAAAGCTCAACGGCGCGGAGGTGGACCGCATCCCGGTGCAGCAGCCGGGCAGCGTGGCAAATATTGAAGTTGTAATGGGATAAGGAGAGCGCATTATGATCAAATTTGGTACCGGCGGCTGGCGGGCAGTCATCGCCGATGAATTTACCAAGGCAAATATCCGACTGGTGGCCGCCGGGCTGTGCGGCCTGATGAAGTCCGAGGGCCTGGAGGGTGCGAAGGTCTGCGTGGGCTATGACCGCCGCTTCCTGTCCAAGGAGGCTGCCCACTGGGCGGCAGAGGTGCTGGCAGGCTATGGATTCCACCCCATGGTGGTCAACCGTTCCTCTCCCACGCCGCTGATCATGTTCACCGTCAAGCAGCTGGAGCTGCCCTATGGCATGGCCGTCACCGCCAGCCATAACCCCGCCATCTACAATGGCATCAAGGTATTCACCTCCGGCGGCCGGGATGCCGATCAGACCGTCACCGCCAAGATCGAGGCCCACATCCAGCAGGTCGACCCGGAGCATATCCCCAGCGTGGACTATGAGCAGGCCATGCAGCAGGGGCTGATCACCGAGATCTACCCCTTCAACGAGTATATCGACAGCATCCTGCAGTTTGTGGATGTGGATAAAATCAAGAATTCCCACCTGCGCATCGCCATCGACCCCATGTACGGCGTCAGCCAGAGCAGCCTGCGTACCATCCTGCTCACCTGCCGGTGCGATGTGGACGTGATCCATGAGCAGCATGACACGCTGTTCGGCGGCAAGATGCCCGCTCCCAGCGAGGGCACCCTGGGCCTGCTGAGCAATTATGTGCTGGATAACCATTGCAGTCTGGGCGTTGCCACCGACGGCGACGCCGACCGCCTGGGCGTGATCGATGAGAACGGCAATTACGTTCCCGCCAATACGCTGCTGGTGCTGCTGTACTACTACCTGCTGAAATACCGGGGCTGGACCGGCCCCTGCGTGCGCAACAATTCCACCACCCACCTGCTGGACCGGGTGGCGGCGGACTTCGGCGAAAAGTGCTATGAGGTCCCCGTGGGCTTCAAGTTCATCTCCGCCAAGATGGCCGAGACCGGCGCCATCATCGGCGGCGAGTCCTCCGGCGGCCTGGCCGTGCGGGGCCATATCGCGGGCAAGGACGGCATCTATGCCGCCGCCCTGCTGGTGGAAATGCTGGCAGTCACCGAAAAGTCCGTTTCCCAGCTCTACCGGGAAATTACCGAGAAATACGGCAAGCTCTATTATGAGGATACCTCCTTCACCATGCGCCCGGAGCGCAAGGAAGAGCTGAAGGATGTGCTGTTCGTGCAGAAGCAGCTGCCGGACTTCGGCGCAGAAATCGACCACGTCAGCCGCGAGGATGGCTGCAAGGTCTACTTTACCGACGGAAGCTGGGTCATCTGCCGCTTCTCCGGCACCGAGCCGCTGCTGCGCATGGCCGCCGAGGGCAGCACCGAGGCCCAGGCCAAGAGCTACATCCAGACCTGGCGCAAGGCCCTGGGCCTGTAAATTCACTACCACCATCTTCCAGGATGATCTTCTCCTCCGTTTCCCCCGCAAGGGTGCGTCTGCTTTGCCGCAGATGCACCCTTTCTTTTTGGAGAAAGATGTGATAGGATTTATTTCAAAGGTTTCTTAAGAAGGAGGAAGAACAATGGGCAAACGAAGGATCTCTCTGCGGGCCGGGCTGGTGACCACGATCCTGATCTGCTGGCTGATGCCGGTGGCCTGCATCGTGACGTTGTCCGGCCTGCTGCTGAACAGCAACTATCAGAAATCCATCCGGCAGCAGATCCAGTCCGAGGCTGCCAATGCCCTGGAGCAGGTGCGGACCAATCTGGCGGACGCCATCTGGGATTCCAAGGCGGTATCCTATGACGGCATCATCCGCAGCAGCTACCGCACCTTCCAGCAGGACGGCGACAGCGCCAGCCTTTACCGCACGGTGAACGATTATATGACCCAGAATTTCTCCCGAGAGAGCCGCTACCGGGCCGCCTTCCTGTATTTCTGGGGGGAAGGGGAGAGCGCCAACGCCTATGTGCTCTGCCGCGGCACCACCGGCCATGACCTGCTGGCCCAGGTGAAGCAGATCGCCCCCTGGATCGTAGACGCCATGCAGGACGCGGATACCGATATCCGCTTTTATAACCTGGATGGGGAGCTGTATATGGCGCGCAACATCCTCAACAGCCGCTTTGAATCCTATGCCACCATCACGGTGCTGCTGGAGTCGTCGGTAGTTTTGCAGAGCATGGAGGGTGTCCAGCGGGTCAGCAGCCTGACGCTGACTGTGGACGATTGTGTGCTCACCCGGATGGACAACGGTACCCAACCGGGCAGCGACACCGAGATCCGCTACACCGTGGACGCCGACGGCCACAAGATCACCCTGTCCGCCTTCCCGGAGGCCTATGATCTCTGGCGGGACACCCCCTGGCTGCGCTGGGCGGTGCTGGGGGTGGCGCTGATGGTGCTGCCTTTGCTGCTGGTGATGATCGCCCTGTTCCACCGGCACGTCAGCTTCCCCATGGAGACTCTGGCGGAGGCCAACGGCCAGATCCAGGCGGGCCAGCGGGGCTATCAGATCGAAAAAACAGCCCCCAACGCGGAGTTTGAAAGGCTGTACGCCAATTTCAACGTCATGTCCACGGAGCTGAAGAACCAGTTCGAGCGCTCCTATCAGGAGCAGCGGGCCGCGCAGAAGGCCCAGATCAAGGCGCTGCAATCCCAGATCAATCCCCACTTCCTGAACAACACCCTGGAGATCATCAGCTGGGAGGCCCGCCTGGCCGACAACGAGCGGGTATGCGCCATGATCGAGGCCCTTTCCACCATGCTCACGGCGGCGCTGGACCGGGATGGACGGGCGCAGATCCCCCTTTCCGAGGAGCTGGGCTATGTGGACGCCTATCTCTACATCATCCGTGAGCGCCTGGGCGGCAATCTGCGGGTGACCAAGGAGATCCCGGATGAGATGGCCGCCCAGCTGATCCCCAGGCTCATTTTGCAGCCCATCGTGGAAAACGCGGTGGAGCATGATATCACCGCCAACCGGGGCGGCAGGCTGACCCTCCGTGCCCGCCGGGAGGCGGGGGAGATCGTCCTGGAGGTGGAGCACGACGGCACCATGACCGACAAGGATCGGGAGAACATCCGCCAGCTGACCTCGGCGGAGTACACTGGCAGCGGCCGGGTGGGCCTGCGCAACGTCTACCGCCGTCTGAAGCTGCTCTACGGCGACGCGGGCGGCCTGACCATCGAGGAAACCGCCCCCGGCACCATCCTCGCCCGCCTCCACTTCCCAGCTCCATAACCTCCCCTGAAAGGGGAGGAGGGCCGCGCGTAAGCGTGGCGGAGGGGTTCGCGGTACAAAGAATGCCATTTAGGGAACCTAGGGCAAATCCGCAGAGACCTACTTGGCTTCCCTCGGGGGTAAGCCAAGGGGGGATTGTACGAATTCGTCCGGGATTTCATAAAGGCGTGACTGCCTACCGCAAACCCCTCAGTCAGCCCTACGGGCTGCCAGCTCCCCTTTCAGGGGAGCCAAGGGGCGGGGGATTGGCAAATACATTCAATCCGATGCCCTGAAGAGCGCTTCTTTCGGGCAATGTGAATAGGGACGCCTGCAATATGGATGAATTATTGGCGTCGTGTTTGCCATTTTCAGGCAAGGTGCCAAGGATGGACAAGAAACCACAAGCGGGGGGATTGTGCATGCTGTTTGCTTTTTGTATAATGCAGACACTGACATGAGTGAAATGTCACAATTAAATTAAAGGAGCGAACATCATGAAAAAGATCACTGCATTCCTGCTCGTCGTCGCCATGTGTCTGGGCTTTGTCGTCTGCGCACACGCCGACTCCGTCACCCTGAACGTCGTCACCTCTTACGGCGGCGATGATGGCAACCGCAAGAACTTCGAGGACGCTGTCGCTGCCTACGAAGCTTCCACTGGCAATAAGGTCAACGATGGCTCCGCCACTTCCAATGAGCAGTGGAAGGCCAAGGTTCTGACCGACTTCGAGACCGGCTCCGAGCCCGATGTCCTGTTCTTCTTCACCAACGCCGACGCCGATCCCTTTGTCAACAACAACAAGGTCGTCTCCATCGAAGAGATCCGCTCCGTCTACCCCGACTACGCCGCCAACATGAAGGATTCCATGATGGCTGTCGCCGCTGACGGCAAGCACTACGCTGTTCCCTCCGCTGGTTTCTGGGAGAACATGTTCGTCAACAAGGCCGTCCTGGATGCCTGCGGCGTTGAGGTCCCCGGCCCCGACTACACCTGGGAACAGTTCCTGGCTGACTGCGAGACCATCAAGGAAGCCGGCTACACCCCCATCGCCTGCTCCCTGTTCGAGGTTCCTCACTACTGGTTCGAGTTCGCCGTTATGAACAATGGCTCCCTGGCCACCCAGCTGGAAGTCCCCACTGTTGACGAGAACGGCAAGCTGGTCGACGACGCCGTCGCCCAGAAGTGGATCGCTGCCCTGGAAGACCTGAAGGCTCTGTACGAGGCCGGCTACTTCCCCGAGAACACCCTGACCGCTACCGATGCTGAGACCGTTTCCCTGTTCGGCGAAGGCGAAGCTGCTTTCCTGATCGACGGCTCCTGGAAGTGCGGCTACTTCTCCGAGAACCACGCTGACAACCTGGAAGACTACGTCGTCTGCTGCGTGCCCGGCAAGGGCGAGCGCCCCGCTACCGATGCCATCGGCGGCATCTCCATGGGCTACTTCATCACCCGCAAGGCTTGGGACGATCCCGCCAAGCAGGCTGCCGCTGTTGAGTTCGTTTCCCAGCTGACCAGCGATGAGACCCTGAGCAAGTTCGTCACCACCGAAGTCACCGCTCTGAAGAACGGTGCTACCCCCAGCGGCCTGAATGCCATCCAGCAGTCCGCTGCCGCCTGCAACGCCAACATCACCGGCGTGGTCGGCGCTGTGCAGGATACCATCACTGCCGAAGCCAAGGGCGACCTGTTCGCCAACGTTCAGAAGGTCGTTTCCGGCCAGATGACTGCTGCCGAGGCCGTTGAGTCCGCAATGAAGCTCAACTGAGTCTTAGGGCATTATTTCCTCAATGGGGGCTGCTGCCAAAGGCAGCGGCCCCCGCCTTATCTCAACAAAAAGGATGGTGCGGCTATGAGCTCCATGATCTATAAGAAAAAATCGCCGCTGCTGCTCTTCCTGCTCCCGGCATTTGTCTTTCTGATTGCCTATCTGTATTATCCCTTCCTGCAAAACATTTTCAATACGTTCCTGGATATCGGCGGACTGGGGCGCGCGGCCGATGGCGTCAATGATCCCTGGTATGAGAACTATGCACGCATGCTCACCGACCCGAACATGCGCACCGCACTGAAAAACACCGTGATCCTCACCGTGTGCACCGTTGTGTTCCAGGTGGGCATCGCCCTGATCCTGGCGCTGCTGGTGGATTCCATCCGGGTCGGCTCCAAGGTATTCCGTACCGTCTATTTCTTCCCCATCGTCATTTCCGCTACCGCCCTGGGCCTGATGTTCAATCTGATGTTCCTGTACAAGGGCGGCATGGTCAACCAGCTGCTGCTGAAGATGGGTCTCCTGGAATCGGAGGTCAAGGCCAGCGGCAAGCTTGTGGTCAAGTGGCTGGACTGGAAGGACCAGGCCCACTATATGACCACCATGTTCCTGCCGGTCATCTGGCAGTATGTCGGCTTCTATTTCGTCATTCTGATCACCGGCCTGAACAATATCTCCAGCGACCTGTTTGAGGCCGCCGCGTTGGACGGCGCTTCCGGCCTGAAAAAGATTCGTTACATCACGCTTCCCATGCTGCGCAACGTGCTGTGCACCTGCCTGGTGCTGGCCGTCACCGGCGCACTGAAGGTCTTTGACCTGCCCTGGGTCATGTTCGGCGCGGGTATGCCCAACAATCAGGGCTGGCTCACCGGCACCTACATGTATGACCAGACCTTCAACAAAATGAACGTAGACTACGGCAGCACCATCGCCGTTTTGATCGTGGTGCTTGGCGTGATTCTGTCCAATGTCGCCAACCGGGTATTCAAGCCCACGGAAGATTGCTAAGGAGGGCGGATATATGATCGAAAAGAAATTCAGCGTCAGCAAGGTCGTGACGTATATCGTGCTCACCCTCTGGGGCCTGACCACTGTGTACCCCTTTATCTGGGTCATCCTCAACTCCTTCCGCAAGAAGGGCCTGATCCTCACCGATTCCTTCTCCATCCCCCTGGGAGAGGCCTTTACCATGGACAACTACAAGGTGGCCATGGAGCGCTCCGACTTTGGCAACGCCTACCTGAACTCCATCCTGATCTCCGGCACCGTCACCATCGTGGTGGTCATCCTGGCTGGTCTGGCCGCCTATGGCCTGTGCCGCTACCGCTTCCGCGGCCGGGGCTTCCTGCAGAGCCTGGTCATGGCCGGCATGATGTTCCCTGTGTTCTCCACCATCATCCCCGTGTTTCGGATGCAGGTGCTCATGGGCGTGGCCGGTACCGGCAACCGCTGGCTGAGCTTGGTGGCGACTGCGCTGCCTCAGATCGCGGGCAACCTGTGCTTTGCCATCGTGATACTGAAAGGCTTTATCCAGTCGGTTCCCATCGAGCTGGAGGAGAGCGCGTACCTGGACGGCTGCAACGTATTCCAGATCTTCTTCCGCATCATCGTCCCTGCCGCCAAGTCCTCCTTTGCCACCGTGGCCATCTTTGCGTTCCTGTGGAGCTACAATGACCTGTTTACCCAGTCCTTCTTCCTGCGCTATCCCCAGGAGCGGGCCATCACGGGCCTGCTCAACGAGATCAGCTCTCAGGCGGGCGTGAACTACGGCCTGATGGCCTCCTCCGTGATGCTGGTGGTCATGCCGGTGCTCATTGTGTACATGTGCCTGCAAAAGCACATCATCAAGGGCCTCACCGCCGGTGCAGTGAAGGGTTGATTTTCCGGGGATTGTGGTGTACAATGCCCTGTTAGGGGGCGATATGCATGTACCGAGTTGTGCTGATTGATGATGAGAGCATTATTGTAGAGGGCCTGCGCAAGGTGGTAAAATGGGCCGACTACGGCTGCCAGGTGGTTTCCACCGCCAACGACGCCGCGTCCGGGGCCGATGCCATCCGCGCCTTCCACCCCCATATTCTCTTTACCGACATCCGTATGCCCGGCCAGAATGGGCTTACCATGCTGGCGGGCCTGCGCAGCGAGTTCCCCAATATGCAGGTGACCGTGATGACCGGCTACCGGGACTTTGCCTATGCCCAGGAGGCCATCCGCCTGGGTGTGTGCCGGTTCCTGCTCAAGCCCACCAAGATGGACGAGATCAACGAGGCGCTGCAAACCATGGTCAGCCGCCTGGAAAAGCTCCCTCCCGAGGCGGAGGCAGAGGAACAGAGCCAGACCGCGGGCAGCTTCATCGTAGACCAGGCCTGCGCCTACATGCAGTCCCACTACCGGGAAAAGCTGACCCTGCAGGCGGTGGCGGACCGCTGCTACGTATCCCAGTGGCACCTTTCCAAGCTGCTCAACCGCTACACGGAAAAGAGCTTCTACGATATCCTCAACGCCATCCGCATCCAGAAAGCCAAGGTGCTGTTGTCCGACCCCAGCCTGAAGATCGGCGAGATCGGCGAAATGGTCGGCTACACCGACACAGCGCACTTCGCCCGCACCTTCAAAAAGCTGGAGGGCATGAGTGCCAACGAATTCCGCAACACCCTGCGTATCTGATCCGCTGATCTCACAATGATGGAGACCATGGAGCGGGATGAGACTGCCACAGAGGACTGGAGACGGGAAGAAGGAAAGAGAATGGCGCAGGAAATAGACGTATTTTTCCCTCTGGACTATAATATAATTACCAAAGAGAATTAGAGGACGGAACGGGCAGCCGTCGCCCTAAGCTCGGAGATGTGGGAGTGCTGCCCTGATTCTCTGAGCGCTGGCGGGTCACTTCGGTGGCCCGCTTTTGCGGTTGTTCCTCAAAATACCCGCTCAAAAAGGAAACTCTGACGAGAACCTGGCATTGCCGGCCTCGTCAGAGTTTCCTTTTTGTTGTAAGGCAACACCGCGCAATTGTGTCTGCGAGCCGCAGCCGTCTTTTTGTCCCACTTCTTCAGTTTGAAAAACGAGAAATACATACAGTATTCCTTCGTTTTCCAAACTTTGAATTGAGCCAAAAATCCAGGCTGGGGCTTCTTGCCAAATTGTGCGGTGTTGCCGTAATTCTTCAGCGCTTCTGGCTCGCTAAGCTGTTGCCTTCTCTCCCACCGGGGAGCCAAGAGCCTCCAGCGGGGGGTGGTAGCCGTGGGCGATGAGGTAATTGAAGGTGTTGACGTTGGCGGAATAGAGGCTGATGAAAAAGTTGGCGGTGTAGCCCAGGGGGTTCACGCGCGTGTCCACATAATATACGCTGAGGCTGTCGGTGTAGCTCTCGTCGGTGTGGAAGATGTAGGACTGAGCGATGTTGCCGGCTTCACAGTCTGCCAGAATGGCGTCGATCAGGCCGGGGATGTCGTCGTCGGAAATGCGGCTGGTCAAATCTCCGGTGAGCTCGTCTATCTGCTCATGCCAGCAGGTGAGCTGCACGCCCTGGAGCATATCCATCAGCTGCTGCCGGTCAAATTTCCCGTTTTCATCCAGGAATGTACCGGTGCTGTCCCCGCGGGCGAATATATACTCCGGCGCGGAGAAGGTAAGCCGCAGCGGCTCCAGGCATTCGCAACCGGGGAAGAGGTAATACAACCGGCTGAGGGTTTTGCCGTTTTTCAGGGTGTATACAATGGAAACCCGACCGGTGTAATCATCATCGTCCTTGTTCAGGCTCGGGGCGGTTTCCTCGTCACCGTAGATACGCTCCAGCAGGGGACGCTGCCGCTCCGCCTGCCTGTGGGTGCTCAGGCATTCCTCCTGCACCTGGATGGCCAGGGCGATATCCTCCGGGCGGGAGGATTCCAGGGGGTTGCCGCAGCCCCAGACATCAAGCACTACCTGCTCCACCTGGTTCACCTCAGGAACCTTGTAGGTGAAGCCGAACAGGTTCAGGCCGGTGGCGGTGATCCCCGCCAGGGTGATGACCAATATCAGCGCCAGGGGAAGAATGGACTTTTTTGTAAACACCCGGGTCTGCCGCCGCAGCAGCATGAGCATGGCATAATAACCCACGATCATGCCGATGAACATCATGGGGTATCCCAGCTGCCCGCCGAAGGTATTCGAGATCACGTGGAACAGAATGCCGGTGAATACGGAGCACAGCACCAGCAGCACCGGTGCCATGGGCCGGAAGGCCAGCAGGTCACCGGCGCATTCCGGCCTGCGGCGGCGCAGCAGATACATGGCAAGCCCGATGAACACACAGCCCGCCGCGGCAAAGGCCAGTAGGATCCACAGATAACTGTTGGAGAAATTCAGATGATCCACATCCAGGGAGCCAAAGTAGGCCACGGGGCCGTCGGTATAGTTGGGCTGCTGCTCCTGGTAGATAATTACAAAGGGGGCGCGGCGCAGCATGGTCGTGATGGGGACAAACTGGGCATCATACCCCGGCAGGTACATGCCGTAGATCAGGGGGGAGAGAATGCGGATCCTTGTCCAGCTGTAGAAAAGTCCCCAAAAGTTTGCAATGCAGTAGAGCAGCAGCATCCCGATCCGATTTCCCGCTGCCACGGAGCAGAGCAGAGCGAGGCCGAAGAAGAACAGGAAGCTGAGCAGGGCGGCAGCCATCCAATAGAGAATGACGATCTGATATCTGGTGAGCACGGTCAGCATAAATCCCGCGGAGAGCAGGATGCCGGGGAGCACGCTGAGGATGCCCAGGATCACCTGGGTGCCGAACCAGCCGCCCAGGGTGATGGGCAGAGCGTGCAGCGCATAGCCGAGCCGGGGGGTATACAGGTCGCCCATGAGCAGCTGAGCAAGAACCGGGGCGTAGGCCAGATTGCAGACAACGGCAAAGGGACACAGCTCCTGGATGCCCAGCACCGCATTGAAGTGGTATCCGT
This sequence comes from uncultured Eubacteriales bacterium, assembly GCA_900553805.1. GTDB lineage: Bacteria > Bacillota > Clostridia > Oscillospirales > Oscillospiraceae > Faecousia. Next base: position 13,798 of record USEU01000025.1, on the reverse strand, counting down.
TGGCGTTTAGCTTGCCCACGGTGAGCAGCACCAGCCCCAGGGTATATAAAAGGCAGATGGGAGCGAACCGCTTCAGCGTGACGTGGCTGATGGCGGGATCATAGCACGTTTTCTTTGATTTCATAGTTCACACCTCCCAATTCATAGATGAAGATCTCCTCCAGCGACAGGGGCAGCACGTCGAAATAGGGGGGATTCATCCGCTGGCATTTCTCCTGCACCTGCTGATAGCTGCCCCGGAGAATGAAGGTATTCAGCCGCCCGGAGCGGCTCTCATGGAGCACCTGGCAGCCCTGGGGCGCTTCGCCCACAATCTGCAGCTTTACGGTGCCGCCTTGCATGTCGGCCAGGCTCTTTTCCAGCAGCATTCTGCCGTGGTTCATAATGCCCACGTGGTCGCATACATCCTCCAGCTCCCGCAGATTGTGGCTGGAGATCAGCACGGTGGTGCCCCGCTCCGCCACATCGGAGAGCACCAGGCTCATCACCTGGCGGCGCATCACCGGGTCCAGCCCGTCCACCGGCTCGTCCAGGATCATCACGTCCGGCCGGATGCACAGCGTCAGGTGGAAGGCCGCCTGCTTCTGCATGCCCTTGGAGAACCGCCGGATCGGCCCGGCAGGGAGGGGGAAAATCTCTTTCAGCTTCTCATACAGCGCCTCGTCGAATTTGCTGTACATGTCCCGGTAGAAGCGGTGCATGTCCTCCATGGTGGCGGCGGGGAAATAGAACACGTCGTCGGATATGTAGCCGATGCGCTCCTTCAGGTTGGGGTCGCCGGTCATTTCCTGGCCGTCCACGGTGACGGTGCCGCTGTCCGGCCGGTAGATGCCGGTAAGATGGCGGATCGCCGTGGTCTTGCCCGCGCCGTTGGGGCCCACCAGACCGTAAACGCAGCCCTTGGGCACATGCAGGCTCAGATCATCCAGCGCCTTGAAGGCGCCGAAGGCCTTGGTCACATTTTTCATTTCAAGCATGGTTATCCTCCTGTTCCAGCCGGCGGGTCAGCTCCTGCCGGGTGTAGCCCCGGCGCAGAAGGTTCCGGGCGGCGTCGTCAAATTGCCGCAGCAGACGCAGCTCCTCCTGGGGGTTCCCCTCCGGGATCCCACAGACGAAGCAGCCCTTGCCCGGTACGGTGGCGATCCAGCCCTCCATCTCCAGCTGGCGGTAGGCCCGCTGAATGGTATTCGGGTTGATGGACAGGCTCGCCGCCAGCTCCCGGACGCTGGGCAGCTTTTCCTCCTGCCGAAGCACCCCGGACGCGATCTGCTGACGCAGCGCATCCATGATCTGCACATAGATCGGCCTGGAATCGCGGTAATCCAAATGCAGCAGCATAGGCATCCTCCTTACATTAGCAACTGTATTAACACGGTTAGTATAACGATTAGCACAGTTCCTGTCAAGCCGGTTTAAGAAATCTTAAGAATTTCCTCCTTGGCTCCCCTTTCAAGGCAATCTCATCAACTTAAGGCAGCATCAACTTGCTGCCCCCTTTGGGGGAAGTGCCGCGACAGCGGCAAAGGGGGTGCCGTTGGTATTTTTGGGTTGTTACCATTCAACGAACCACACCCCCTCAGTCAGGCCCCTTGGGCCTGCCAGCTCCCCCACCGGGGAGCCAAGAGAGAGGTTCCCTGTAAGATAGAAAAAAGATGGAAAAGGCAGTTGCAATATGCAAAAATTTGTGCTAAACTCAGACAAGTGTCTCTTTATTAAAGAAGGAGGGAGAATATGATATTCGGAAAGCACATCAACCGCTATTACCTGAAGTATGCTCCCCATCTGTTGCTGGGACTGCTGGCGCTGTGGACGGTGGACTATTTACAGCTGGTGATCCCCGAGATCTACCAGATGGTCATCAACGGCATGAACCAGGGCTATGTGATGGTGGATGGTGTGGAGTACGCCTTTGACATGACGTTTTTGCTGGATCGCATCTGCAAGCCCATGCTCATCGTGGCGGTGGCCATCGTGTTCGGCCGCTTCCTGTGGCGGGTGTCCATCTTCGGCGCGGCCGTCAAGGTGGAGACCGATCTGCGGGACAAGATGTTCAGCCATGCCAAGAACCTGAGCCGGGAATACTACCAGGTCAACAAGGTCGGCAACCTGATGAGCCTGTTTACCAACGATCTGGATACCGTGCAGGAGTGCTACGGCTGGGGCTTCATGCAGTTCTTCGACGCGCTGATTTTGGGCGTGCTGTCCATGACGAAGATGTGGCGTATGAACCATCTTCTCACGGTGCTGTCGCTGATCCCCATGGCGTTTCTGTTCGCCAGCGCCACGCTGGTGGGACGGGTCATGACGAAAAAATGGGACTACCGGCAGGAATGCTTCTCCAACCTGTCCGATTTCTCCCAGGAGAGCTTTTCCGGCATTGCCGTCATCAAGGCCTTTGTAAAGGAAGCCAAAGAACTGATGGCCTTCAAGAAGCTCAACGACGAAAACGAGGTCGCCAACATCGACTTTACCAAAACCTCTGTGCTCATGCGCATTATGGTCAACTCCTTTGTGGAGAGCGTGATGTGCATCATCCTGGGCTACGGCGGATATCTGGTGTACAAGGGGACCTTCAACGCGGGCCAGCTGATGGAGTTCATTGGCTATTTCACAGCGATCATCTGGCCGATCATGGCGGTGTCCGAGCTGATCGACATGACCTCCCGGGGCAAAGCATCCCTGAAGCGCATCAGCGAGCTGCTGGACGCGGAGATCACGGTGAAGGACCGCCCCGGCGTGAAGGAGCTGACGGACGTAAAGGGCGAGATCGAATTCCGGGACCTGACCTTCCGCTACCCCGACGGCGAATTCAACGAGCTGGAGCATGTCAGCTTCAAGATCCTGCCCGGCGAGAGCATCGGCCTGGTGGGAAAGACCGGTGCGGGCAAGACCACCCTGGTGGACCTGATCCTGCGCACCTACAACGTGCCCGACGGCACGATCTTCATCGACGGGCAGGATGTGAACGACGTGTCCATCCATTCCGTCCGGGAAAACTGCGCCTATGTGCCCCAGGATAATTTCCTGTTCTCCGATACCATTGCCCGGAACATCGCCTTCGGCGACAGGAAAGTGAACCTGCGGGCGGTGAAGCGGGCGGCCATCCAGGCGGACGTGGACAGCAACATCACCCAGTTCCAGCTGGGCTATGATACGGTGCTGGGCGAGCGGGGCGTCACCGTCTCCGGCGGCCAGAAGCAGCGTATTTCCATTGCGCGCGCCCTGATGAAGGATGCCCCCATTCTGATCCTGGATGATTCCGTGTCCGCTGTGGATACGAAGACCGAGCGGGCGATCCTGAGCAATCTGCGCCAGACCCGGCAGGGGAAAACCACCATCCTCATCGCTCACCGCATCTCCACCATCGAACAGATGGACAAGGTGCTGTTCATCGACGAGGGCAAGATGGCGGGCTTCGGCACCCATGAGGAATTGTACGCCAACAATGCGGCCTACCGCAGGATGGTGGATCTGCAGCGGCTGGAGGAGGAAGGAGGCAAGGTCAATGCGTGATTATTTGCCTTTGATCATTGCGGGCGCGGTGATTGGCGCGTTTACCGTGGTGTTCATCGTCGCCTATGCGGCGCTCAAGCGCAGCCTCAAGACGCCTGCCCACGAGCGGACCATGTCCGACGGCTACCTGATCCGCCGCCTGCTCAGCTACGCCAAGCCCTATACCAAGCAGTTCATCCTGGTTTTTCTGGTGATGCTGATATCCATCGCCTATGATGTGGTCTCCCCGCTGCTGGTCGGCCGCATTCAGGGCCTGATCAAGACGCAGAATTTCCAGCTGTCCAGGCTCTATTCCATGGTGGCGATCTATGCGGGAATCCTGGGGGTATCCCTGGCGTGCACCTATTTCCAGTCGATGATTTTGCAGGAGGTAGGGCAGAAGATCCTCACCCAGATCCGCCTGGATACCTTTACCCGGATCGAGAGCCTGTCCCATGAGCAGCTGAACCAGATCCCCGTGGGCAAGCTGGTCACCCGGGTCAGCAACGACCCCAACTCCATCAGCTACCTGTTCACCAACATCCTGGTGACCCTGCTGCGGAACACCGTGGCCATCTTCGGCGTGCTGGGAGGCATGCTGATGCTGAACTATGTGCTGACGCTGATGGTGCTTTGCTTTGTGCCCTTTCTGGTGATCTTCACCCTGATCTTCCAGAAGTTCAGCCGGGAGGTGCACCGCCGGGTGAACAACACCCGCACCGACGTGAATACCTACCTGTCCGAGAATCTCTCCGGCATCAAGATCACCCAGGTGTTCAACCGGGAGGATGTGAAGATGGAGGAGTTCCTGGTCAAGAGCCACAAGCTGGCCAAGGCCAAGTTCAGCCGTACCCTGGTGTTCGGCGTATTCCGGCCCATGGTGTATATGCTGTTTGTCACCAGCAATCTGTTCCTGTTCTACATCGGCTGCAAGGGCTACATCCAGGACACTGCTTTTCTGGGCCAGACCATCACCAGCGAGATCGTGGTGTCCTTCTACATATACATCTCCAAGTTCTTCAACCCCATCCAGGCCCTGGCTGAGCAGTTTGATATGCTTCAGCAGTCCTTCGCCTCGGCGGAGAAGATCTTCACCATTCTGGATATGAAGCCGGAGATCGTGGACGAGCCGGACGCCATCGAGATGAAGGAGATCAAGGGCGAGATCGAGTTCAAGGACGTGTGGTTCGCCTATAAGGAGGACGAGTGGGTGCTCAAGGGGGTATCCTTCCACGTCTATCCCAAGCAGACCGTGGCCTTCGTCGGCTCCACCGGCGCGGGCAAGACCACCATCCTGTCCCTGATCTGCCGGAACTATGACATCCAGAAGGGGCAGATCCTGATCGACGGCGTGGATATCCGCAAGATCAAAATTGCATCCCTGCGCAGCCACTTCGGCCAGATGCTCCAGGATGTGTTCCTGTTCTCCGGCGATATCCGCAGCAATATCCTGCTGCGCCAGGAGGGCGTCAGCGACGAGGAGGTGTGGGAGGCCTGCCGCTACGTCAACGCCGATACCTTCATCCGCCGCCTGGATCACGGGCTGGACGAGGTGGTGCGGGAGCGGGGCAACAACTTCTCCGCCGGCCAGCGCCAGCTGCTGTCCTTTGCCCGGACGATCATCCACAAGCCCTCGGTGATGATCCTGGACGAGGCCACCGCCAACATTGACACGGAGACGGAGATCCTGATCCAGGATTCCCTGGAGAAGATGAAGAACATCGGCACCATGCTGATCGTCGCTCACCGTCTGAGCACCATCCAGCACGCCGACAACATCATCCTCCTGTCCCACGGTCAGATCCTGGAGCAGGGCACCCATCAGGAGCTGCTGCACCTGCACGGGCGCTACTATCAGCTCTACACCCTCCAGTTCCAGAAGCAGCAGCTTCTGAAGGAAGGATAACCCAACTTTGCCAGCCAGCGCAAACCGCGCTGGCTGACTTTTATCCCCCGCATGAACCGCGAATTTGTTTGAAGGGGACGATGTGCCTCAATCGTCCCCTTGTACGATTACGACGGACCGCAGTCCATTCAACATACCTTGGCCAATCTTTGTACATGTCGTTTCTTTCATATTCACAAAAGGTTTACTCATGCAATTGGCGTGGGGAAGATTTCTGTTGCATTTTCCCCTGATTTGGGATATGATAATGATGTAAAACTATCTGATCAGGAGGACGCAATGTCGGTACAAGTCTGTAAAGAGGAATATCTCAAAGCGCTGAAAATGGGGCAGCGAGAGGCCGAGGAGCTGCGGGCGGCAGGGAAAAGCGAGAATCCGGCGGTGCTGGATGAGCTGCTGCCGGAGATCGATACCCTGACAGTCACCGATGTGGGGACCATGGACATTCCCGCGGAGCGCATTGTGGGCACCAAGTCCGCCGGGCGGATCGCGGCGTTTACGCCCAGCTTCCTGCCCCTGCTGGACGCGAAAACGGAGTTCGCCACCAAGTGGATCACCCTGTGCGATGCCCACCTGGGAGAAGAGGGCATCCGCGACCCCATTACCTGTTATGAATACTTAGGCAATTTCTACGTGCAGGAGGGCAACAAGCGTGTCAGCGTCCTGCGCTATTTCGATGCGCCGCGGATCCCCGCGGTGGTCAAGCGGGTGATGCCCGCAAAGACCCAGGAGCCGCGGATCGTGGCATACTATGAATTCCTGGATTTCTTCAAATCCGCCCGTATCTACACCGTCCAGTTCCGGCACCCCAAGGACTATGGGAAGCTGCTTTCCCTGATCGGCAAGAAGCCCGGCGAAATGTGGACGGAGGAGGAGCGGCGCAGCTTCAATGCCCGCTTCCAGTACTTCCGGGAGGCGCTGGCGGCGGTGAACACCAAGCAGCTGGACATCCTGCCGGAGGAGGCGCTGCTGCTGTGGCTGAAGCTGTACCCCTTTGAAAGCCTGTCCACCCTGAGCGCGGCGGAGCTGAAAAAGAGCGTGGCAAGCCTCTGGGCGGACATCGTGTCCACCTCCGAGGCGGCGGTGAACGTCACCTCCAAAATCGAGGATTCCAAGCCCGGCATCCTCAGCCGCATTACCCTGCCGGATCATCTGAACGTAGCCTTTATCCACGCCCTCAGCCCCTCCACCAGCGGCTGGGGAATGGGCCATGACAAGGGCAGGGAATATTTGGAAGAGATGATGGGCGACAAGGTCACCGTCCGCAGCTATTTCCAGGGCAACACCCCGGAGGAGGCGGAGAAGCTCATTGAGCAGGCGGTGAGCGAGGGAGCGCAGGTGGTATTCGCCACGGTGCCCCAGATGACCCACGCCATTCTCAAGGCGGCGGTGAAGCATCCCAAAATCTATTTCTTCTGCTGCTCTCTGGATCAGCCCTATACCAGCATCCGCACCTATTACGGACGAATTTTTGAGGCAAAGTTCATCACCGGAGCCATCGCCGGAGCCATGGCTCAGAACAACCGCATCGGCTACATCGCCTCCTATCCCATCTATGGCGTGCCCGCCTCCATCAATGCTTTTGCCTTGGGCGCGCAGCTCACCAACCCCCGGGCGCAGATCGAGCTGCGCTGGTCCTGTGTGCAGGGCACGCCCCAGGCGGATTTCTTTGCCGACGGCATCCGGGTGGTGTCCAACCGGGATGTGCCGGTGCACTCCGAGATGTACCTGAATTTCTGTAACTACGGCACCTACCTGATGGATGACAAGGGTGACCTGATCCCCCTGGGTTCGCCGGTGTGGGTCTGGGGCAAGTTCTATGAGTCCGTGATCCGGGGCATCCTCTCCGGCACCCTGAAGCGGGATAAGGACGGCACCGGCCGCAACTATTGGCTGGGCATGGATTCCGGCACCATCGGCATCGAATTCTCCGATAAGCTGCCCCAGGGCCTGCGTACCCTGGGCGAGATCCTGCGCCAGGGCATCTGCGACGGAAAGATCAGTCCCTTTGCCCGGCGAATCGTGGCCCAGGACGGCAGCGTGAAAAATCCCGACAGCTCCGCCACCTTCACAACAGAGGAGCTGATCCATATGGATTGGCTCTGTGAAAATGTCAGCGGCTCCATCCCCACCTTCGATGAGATCCTGCCCATGTCCCGCAACATGATCCGGGAGCTGGGCGTCCATAAAGAAGACATCCCGGCACAGAAAGAAGCGAAGACGGTTGAAGATTCTATTCATCTCCGATGAGGAATGTCCCGCACTGTGGGACTTCTATGTCCCCGGAAGGCTGGACGGGATCGACCTGATCATCTCCTGCGGAGATCTGAGATCCAGCTATCTCCAGTTTTTGGTGACCATGGCCCGGTGCCCGCTGCTGTTTGTGGCGGGAAATCACGATACCCACTATGACCGGGAGCCGCCCAGCGGCTGCGACTGCATCGACGACGCCATTGTGGAGTACAACGGCGTGCGGATCATGGGGCTGGGAGGCTGCCGGCGCTATCACCCCGGCAAATACCAGTATACCGAGCAGCAGATGCGCCGCCGCATCCGCAAGCTCCGCCTCCCCCTGCGGCGGTGCAAGGGAGTGGACATCGTGGTCACCCACGCCCCGCCGGAGGGACTGGGCGACGGGGAGGACCCCGCCCACTGGGGGTTTGCTTCCCTGCGGGAGCTTCTGGAAAAATATCACCCCAGCTACCTGGTGCATGGGCATGTGCACCTGCGCTACGATGCTTCCCTCCAGCGGGTGCGGGATTATAACGGCACCACCCTCATCAATGCCTTTGAGCGCTATGTGCTGGAGATCCCGGACCGCCCCGTCCGGCCGGAGCACCAGAACCAGCTGCGCTGGAGAACCAAGCACCGGGATACCACCGATGACTGGACCGAGACCCTGCGCATGAATGACACAAGATAAAGGAAGGTAAAAATCGCCATGTTTACCGGCTTTACCCCGGAGACCATTGATTTTCTCTGGGGAATTCGCATGAACAACAACCGGGAATGGTTCCTGGAACATAAAAAGCAATACGTGGATACCCTCTACCAGCCCATGAAGGAGCTGGGTCAGGAGCTGTTCCAGCCCTTTCTGGAGCGCTCCGGGGATATTTTAAAGGTCAGCCGTATCTATCGGGACGCCCGGCTCCACCACCCGGAGCCATATAAGGAGAGCCTGTGGATCTGCATCCGCAGAGACGTGGAATGGTGGGCGGAGAATCCCTGCCTGTTCTTTGAAATCCGCCCGGAGGGTGTGAGCTACGGTTTCTCTGTCTGGAAGCCCAAGTCCTCTGCCATGGAGGCATTCCGCAGGCGATTGGCTGCCAAGCCACGGGAGTTCCCGGAAATTCTGAAAAAGGTGCAGAAGGACGTGGGCATGGAGCTGACTGCCGTCTGCTACAAGCGCCCCAAGGAAGCGCCCACCCCGGCGCTGGCCCCCTACTATGCCTGGAAAGAGGACATCAGTCTGATCGTCCATGAGCCGGTGAGCGAAGCGATCTTCGGCCCGGCGCTGGGCGAGCGGGCAGGGGCGTTCCTGGAGAAGCTGATCTCGCTGTACGATTATTTCAACCTAATCACATTGGGAAGCCCGGAATAGGTACTCAGACCAAGGAATAAACAAATAAGGAGAAACAGAACCATGAGAAAGAACACCATTTTCAGAGGAATGGCCACCGCAATGGTGACCCCCCTGACGGCCACCGGCGTGGACTACGAGGCGCTGGGACGGCTGATCGACTTCCAGCTGGAAAACGGAATCAACGCTCTGGTTGCCGTGGGCACCACCGGCGAAAGCGCCACCCTGACGCCCCAGGAGCGCAATGAGGTGATCCGCTTCACTGTTGAGCGGGTGAATGGCCGGGTCCCCGTGATCGCGGGCACCGGCACCAACAATACCCTGCATGCCGTGGAGTTCAGCAAGACCGCCTGCGGCATCGGCGCGGATGCCCTGCTGGTCGTCACCCCCTATTATAACTACAACAAGTCCCTGGACAGCGGCCTGCTGGCCCACTACCGCACCATCGCCGACTGCGTGGATCGCCCCATCATCCTTTACAATGTGCCCTCCCGCACCGGCTGCAATATGCTGCCCGCCACCATCGAAAAGCTGGCGGAGCACCCCAACATTGCCGCAGTGAAGGAAGCCAGCGGCAATATGAGCCAGGTGGTGGAGCTGTTTGCCCGCTGCGGCGACAAGCTGGATATCTATTCCGGCGAGGACGCCCTGACAGTGGCAAACCTCGCCATGGGCGGCAAGGGCACCATCAGCGTATTGAGCAATGTGGCCCCCCGGCAGGCGGTGGCCATGACCGATGCCTTCTTTGCCGGGCACGTGGAGGAGGCTGCGCGGATGCAGTGCAGGTATCTGCCCCTGATCAAGGATCTGTTCTGCGAGGCCAACCCCATCCCCGCCAAGGCGGCCATCAGCGCCATGGGCTTCGGACAGGAGCATGTCCGTCTGCCCCTGGTGCCCATGCAGGAGGAGAACCGCCAGCGGATGCTCGCCCACATGCGGGAGCTGGGAGTGAATGTATGAGGGCGGTGCTGTGCGGCGCCAACGGCGCCATGGGCCATCTGATCTCCGGGATCCTCGGCGGCGAGGTGGTTGGAAGAGTCAGCCTGGACGGCGCGGACGGCGTGGCAAAAACCTTTGACGAGCTGGGAAGGGTTGAAGCGGATGTGATCATCGACTTCTCCAACCACAGCGCGGCGGCGGATGTGCTGCGCTATGCCAAGGAGATCGGCGCGGCGGCGGTGATTGGCACCACCGGCCACACGGAGGAGGAAAAACGGCTGATCTTTGACGCGGCGAAGGAGATCCCTGTGTTCTATTCCGGCAATATGAGCATCGGCATTGCCCTGCTGTGTCAGCTGACCCGGCAGACGGTGGCGCTGTTCCCGGATGCCGACGTGGAGATCGTGGAGATCCACCACAACCGCAAGGTGGATGCCCCCAGCGGCACCGCGAAAATGCTCTTCGAGGCGGTGAAGGCCGCGCGGCCCAACGCCGTGGAGCACGACGGCCGCAGCGGCGAGTGCAAACGCACCAGGGACGAGGTGGGTGTTTCCTCCCTGCGCATGGGCGGCATTGTCGGCGTGCATGAGGTGCATGTGTGCACCGCCAGCCAGGAGATCACCCTGCGCCACCAGGTTTATAACCGAGCCATGCTGGCCGAGGGCGGCGTTCAGGCGGCCCGCTTCATGGTGGGTAAGCCCAAGGGCATGTATGATATGACGAGCCTGCTGAAAGGATAAGGCATGAAGGTTTATTATATGAACGGAGCCGGAAACGACTTCATGGTGATCGACGGCCGGGGTGTCAGGGCGGACTATGCCCAATGGGCAAGGCAGCTGTGCGCCCTGCGGGGAGCGGACGGCTTCATGGCGGTGGACAGCAGCGATACCGCAGACTTCCGCCTCCACTTCTACAATTCTGATGGCTCCCGGGGCGAGATGTGCGGCAACGGCGCGCGGTGCATCTGCCGCTTTGCGCACGAGCTGGGCATCGCCGGGGAACATATGACCGTGCAGACCGACGCCGGACTGGTGCCTGGCTGGCACCTGAGCGGGGAGCAGTACCGCATCCGGCTGAATACCCCCACCGTGGCGGAGCTGAACCGGGTGGAGGACGTGACCTATATCGAGCTGGGGAATCCGGGCCTTCCCCATGCCGTGCGGGAATACCGGGGCGACGTGTGGGCGGACGCGGACGCGCTTCGCCCGCAGATGCAGGCGCTGCGCCATCATCCCGCCTTCCCCAAGGGAGCAAACGTAAATTACTATACCCCTATCTCCGATACGGAGGTCAAGGTGCTCACCTTTGAGCGAGGGGTGGAGGATTTCACCCTGGCCTGCGGCACCGGTTGCGGCAGCGTGGCGGCGACCCTCTGGCTCAAGGGCAGGCTCCCCGGCGGTGCACTGACGCTGCAAAACCGGGGCGGCACCCTGAAGGTGCGCGTGGAGGGCGAAAACGGCCGCGTCACCGCCCTCTACCAGGAGGGCCCGACGCAGATCACCGAAATCCTGGAATGGGAGCCGTAATGCCCGCAAAACATTTCTGTTGACAAAACCGGGTAAAGAAGGCTATAATAGGACATTATAAGGAAAAGCTGTGAAGAGAAGAGTACCCCGGCTGCGGACGGTCAGAGAGCCTGGCAAGGTGGGAGCAGGCACGGTTTTGCCCGGGGGAACATGGTCTTGGAGCTGGCGGGTCGATAGGTAGGCCTGTCCGGGTGCGCCCGTCAAAGCGTCAATGAGGCAGGTTTTCCTGCAAAACAAGGTGGTACCGCGTCAATTTTTGTCGCCCTTGGAGCATTTCCGAGGGCGGCTTTTTCATATGAAGGAGGCTTTTTACCATGTGCGACAAATGCAGGGGGAAGTATTATATCACCACCCCCATCTATTACCCGTCCGCCAAGCTTCACATCGGCCACACCTACTGCACCGTGGCCACCGATACCATGGCCCGCTATAAGCGGCTCCAGGGCTACGATGTGATGTTCCTCACCGGCACCGACGAGCACGGCCAGAAGATCGAGGACAAGGCCAAGGAGGCCGGTGTTACCCCCCAGCAGTTTGTGGATGATATCGTGCTGGGCGAGGGCGGCGTGAAGGACCTGTGGAAGCTGATGAACATCTCCTATGACCGCTTCATCCGCACCACCGACGATTACCATGTGGCTGCCATTCAGAAGATCTTCAAGAAGATGCATGACAACGGCGACATCTACAAGGGCACCTACAAGGGCAAATACTGCAAGCCCTGCGAATCCTTCTGGACGGAGAGCCAGCTGGTGGACGGCAAGTGTCCCGACTGCGGCCGGGAGGTGCAGGACGCGGAGGAGGAGGCTTACTTCTTCCGCCTGAGCAAGTACGCCGATCGGGTGCGGGATCTGCTGGTGAACACCGATTTTCTGGAGCCGCGCAGCCGGGTCAACGAGATGGTGAACAACTTCATCGATCCCGGACTGGAGGACCTGTGCGTCTCCCGCACCAGCTTCACCTGGGGCGTGCCGGTGGACTTTGACCCCGGTCATGTGGTGTATGTGTGGATCGACGCGCTGTTCAACTATATGACCGCTCTGGGCTTTGAAAACGACAAATATCACGACCTGGATAAGTTCTGGCCTGCGGATGTGCATTTTGTGGGCAAGGAGATCGTCCGCTTCCATTCGATCATCTGGCCCGCCATGCTGATGAGCCTGGATCTGCCCCTGCCCAAGAAGGTCTATGGCCACGGCTGGCTGCTGCTGGACGGCGGCAAGATGAGCAAATCCAAGGGCAACGTGGTCGATCCCTATGTGCTGGCCCAGCGCTTCGGCGTGGATGCCCTGCGGTTCTTCCTGCTGCGCACCTTCCCCTTTGGCTCCGACGGCAATTTCTCCAATGAGTCCCTGATCAACACCATCAACGTGGACCTGGCCAACGACCTGGGCAATCTGGTTTCCCGCACTGTGGCCATGGCCCAGAAATACTTCGGCGAGCATCTGAGCGCCGAGCAGCAGGCCGATGAGGAAAAGGACGCCGAGCTGATCCGGCTGGCCTCCACCCTGCGGGGCCGCTATGAGGAGCAGATGGAAAAGTACGCCTTCCAGAATGCGCTGGCGGAGATCTTCAAGGTCATTTCCCGGGCCAATAAGTATATCGACGAGAACGCCCCCTGGGTGCTGGCCAAGAGCGAGGAGAGCAAGCCCCGTTTGGCGCGGGTGCTGTATAACCTGCTGGAAACGGTCCGCATCTGCGGCGGCCTGCTGGCGCCCTTTATGCCTGCGACCGCGCAGGAGATCGCCAAGCGCCTGGGCGGCGCACCGATGGACTGGGACAGCCTGGACAAGTGGGGCCTGCTGGATTCCCAGGTGGCCGCCGTGGCGGGCGCACCGCTGTTCCCCCGCATCGATATGGACAAGGAGCTGGCGGCCCTGGAGGCGCTGAACAAGCCCGCCGTCCAGGAGGATCCCCTGCCTGAGCCCAAGGCGGAGATCGCCTTTGACGACTTTGAGAAGGTGGATATGACCGTGGTCAAGGTGCTGGCCTGCGAAAAGGTGAAGAAGAGCGAAAAACTCCTGAAATTCACCCTGAATGACGGCACCGATACCCCCCGGCAGATCCTTTCCGGCATTGCCAAGTACTACCAGCCGGAGGAGCTGGTGGGAAAGACCCTGGTGGCCGTCACCAATCTGGCCCCCCGGAAGATGATGGGCCAGCTCAGCAGCGGCATGCTTCTGTCTGCCGAGCGCGGCGACAAGCTGAACCTGGTCATGCTGGATGACAAGATCCCCGCCGGCGCGCGGCTGGTGTAAGCGTATAAATTTTGGGAGCGCTGAAAAAAGCGCTCCCAAAATTTATGGCAACACCGCGCAATTGTGTCTGCGAGCCGCAGCCGTCTTTTTGCCCCAC
>USEU01000024.1 GCA_900553805.1 uncultured Eubacteriales bacterium | reverse complement strand
GTACCATGACCGCCGCGGCAGTCTATACCCGCTGGTCAACTACCGCCCAAACCCGTTATAACCCCTCGCAGGATGTAAAGGAACAGGCAGAAAAGAGCGGCCTGTCCGTAATGCTGGAGGAAACCAAGGGTAAAGAAAATTCCGACGAGGTTCTGTCCGTCACCGATCAGGGCGTTACCATCACTGCGGTGCAGTCCATTGTGGATAACTATCGGGCAGAGATCACCTTCCGAATCGAGGGCTTTGAACTTCCGGAAGGTGAAGAACCCTTTGCCTGGCCCAGGGTTACCATTGACGGAAAGCGGGATTATTCCGTAAGCCAAACCGGAGGTTTCTATGACGGCACTACCCGGAATGACAAGGGAGAATGGGTCTACGCCTCCGATGGAAGTCCGGTGAAATACGATGACACCAAGCCTTTCAGCCCCGCGATTCTGGATTATGTGGCCGAGGATGGAAGTCTGGAATATACCCACTACATCAACTTCCATGAAACGGATGGACGCTATATGGGCAAAGAGATCGTGTTCACTTTTAGCAGCATTGATTTCCAGCCCCATACAAAGACGGGTGAGTTCGTACCTCAGGTAAAGGGCAACTGGGAACTGAAGTGGACCCTGACCGGCACCAGCGACAGCATCTCCATCACGCCCAATGTCAAAATCGGGGACAGCGAAGTCATCCTGCTGGATGCGGAAATCGGCCAGAAAACCATCCGTGCTCGTTATCAGGTAGATGATTACTGGGAGGGCTGGGACGAACTGGTGGAGCTTCCTCAGGCAGTACAGGGTGTTCGCATGAAGGACGGCAGTGAGCATCTGTGCGGCGCCAGCACCTCCGGCTTTGAGGATCAGGAGAACATGATCTACTTTACAGAGATGGATATATACGATGCCATTCTGGATATCAGCCAGGTGGAATCTCTGATGTTCCACAAGGGCTGGGAACTGGATGCCAATGGGAATCCCACTATTCAGACGTTCTATTACATTCCTTTGCATGACAACTGATTTCCAACTGAGCCTGCTTTCTGCACCATGGAAAGCAGGCTCTTTTCTTTTTTGCAAAAAATGTTATGATGGGTGTAACCTTTTCATATTGGATTCTTAGGCAACACCGCACAATTTGGCAAGAAGACGGCTGCGGCTCGCAGACACAATTGTGCGGTGTTGCCTTTATAAAGCTTGAAATTTTACAAGTAAGATCGTTGACAATGAACACGTCCGCTGTGCGGTAAAGCAGGAAACATCTAAAGCTTCCAGCCAACGGCTTGTTCGCGGGTATGGATGAAGCGGCGGTAGATGCCGCTTTGTGTCATCAGTTCGTCGTGAGTGCCGCGTTGGACGATGCGCCCGTTGTCCACTACCAGGATCTGCTGGGTGTGACGGACAGTTTTCAGCCGGTGGGCGATCATGATGACGGTTTTCTCCCGGGTCAGCTTATCGATCGCCTCCATCAGCTCTTTTTCATTCTCCGGGTCCACATTGGCTGTGGCCTCATCCAGAATTTTGAAGGGGCGGCCTATCGCAAGACCTGCCTGCGCTTCTTCAAGCTCATGTGCGCCACCAGTCTGGGCAAGATCTGCGCCTCCGACCATGCCATGAATGCCACTGAAGAAATGAGCGCCCTGAACCGGGACCTGAAGAAATTCTTCGATGAGAGCGGCGCGCAGTACCCGGTGTGGCAGTCCCTTGAAAAGGAGACCGGGAATTACCTGAAATAACACCATAGCAGCGCCGCGCGACCCGAACCGGGGAACCGCAGAAGATCGATTTTCTGCGGCTCCCTGCTGCTTTTGCGCGGCGCGCTGCCGTTTCTTCTATTGACATTGATGCATGTCAGTGATATAATCCACAATGCATAACATATGTTTTGCAACGCATATTCAAAATAGGAAATTGCCATGAAAAATCTCATGAAAAACCATCCCGAATGGGAGGATGCCTGTGAAACCGTCCTGTCCCTGCTCTCCGGCGGCTTCGCACTGCCGACGGTAGGCTTCGTTTGGGTCAGGGAGCTGGCTGGCAGGAAGAAAGGAAAAAGGAACTGAAATGCAGGATACAAAGAATATTGTGGTGTACGTCCATGGAAAGGGCGGCTGCGCCCGGGAGGCAGAGCACTATAAGCCCCTGTTCCCGGGCAGCGAGGTCCTTGGCTTTGATTACCGCACCCAGACGCCCTGGGAGGCTCGGGAGGAATTCCCGCCGTTCTTTGCCGCCCTGCGGGAGCGCTGTGAAACGCTCACCCTGGTGGCGAACAGCATCGGCGCGTTTTTCTCCCTGTCCGCGCTGGATGAAACGCTGGTGGATAACGCCTGGCTTATCTCCCCCGTGGTGGACATGGAAAAGCTGATCGGCAATATGATGCAGTGGGCCAGCGTGACGGAAGGGGAGCTTGCGCAGCGGCTGGAGATCCCCACCCAGTTCGGGGAAACGCTGTCCTGGCGTTATCTGTGCGATGTGCGGGAGCACCCGATCTCCTGGCGCGTTCCCACCCGCATCCTGTACGGCGAAAAGGACAATCTGACCTCCCTGGAGACCGTCACAGCCTTTGCGGAGCGGTGCGGCGCATCCCTCACCGTCATGCCCGGCGGGGAGCACTGGTTCCACACGGAGCAGCAGCTGCGCTTCCTGGACCACTGGCTCACGGAGCCGTGCAGAGTGTCATACTGAACTCCAATTAAAATCTTTAAAAAAGATTTTAATTGCCTGAAGGGCATGGAGTTCATATGAGACTTGTTTTGTGATTTCTTTCCTTATAAATCACAAAACAGGCAGCGCCGTCAGGCGATGCCTTCCTGATTAAAATTAAGATTTTAATCAGGAAATAGTATCAAAACCATCCGCGATTTCCTCAGCACCCAGTAACGCCTCTCCTCCTGGGAGCTGCGTCCCCTTGCTGCCCCCTTTGGGGGAAGTGCCGCGCAGCGGCAAAGGGGGTGTCGCCGGATGGTTGAGAGCTGTACATGTTACCACCCAACCAACAACACCCCCTCAGTCAGCCCTAACGGGCTGCCAGCTCCCCCATCGGGGAGCCAAGGCCGCGCGAAAAACTTACCGCCCAAAAAGATTTTATCTTGACTTTAGCAGCCCCGCAATGATATAACTTTACGGACAGAAAATGTCACCAGTGCCGTCAACGGCCCCGTGGGTTTCGCACGGGCCGCTGGGAATGAAAAGGAGGATATTGTTATGAGAAAGCATGGCTTTCGCAGTATTTTTAGCCTGCTGGTAGCCCTCGTGATGGTCTGCTCTCTACTGCCCACCGCTGCGTTTGCGGAAGGCAATCTGGAGCCGACCGATCAGGTGACAGAGCAGCCTACCAATCAGCCGGAGGGCGGCGAAGTGCAGCAGCCCACGGAAAAGAAGGAGGATGCGCCGCAGGGTGAGCAGCCCGCGAGCCCGCCCCAGACCTATACCGTCGTCTATGCCGACGGCGCGGAGAATACGGTTTTTGAAGCGAAAAACTTTCCCAACCTGACCTCCGGCGCGCCCACTCCCCCCTTTGGCGACGACCCCGTCCGGGAAGACTATACCTTCGCCGGCTGGGATCCCGCCTTCGCCGAAACCGTGACCGAGGACGTGACCTACACCGCCAAGTGGGAAGCATCCGGCCAGGCCGCGATGCAGTCTGCGGAAAACAGCAGTCAGGAAGTTGCTACCTACAAGAAGCCCCATGTTGATGCAACGGAGGATATGGATGCTGGTACCCGTGGAAGGTACAGTTTTAACGTCTACATTATCTACCACGCTAACTACCCTGACGGTAACAATAAGACGTACACTGTGCAATATGAGGTAGGTCGGACTAACGATGTTAGCAAAGGGCTAGTGATACCCGTCAATAAATTGAAAACATACTCCGCGTTGGGTTTCACTAAGTCCGGCTATGAGCCGCTGTTAAGTGAAAGCACATGGTATTCTCGCAGCGACTGCACGGTGCTCAGGGGCGACTTCCGGGCGTATAAGGGTGACGAGATTCACCTCTATGCCGGCTGGAAACAGACTGTCGAACCTGATCCCAGCACCGTTGTGTTGCATCCCACTGTTGGTAGCACGGTGACGAGTGTCAAGGTCAGTGTCGGTGACAAGATCAATGGCTATTCGATTATAGGCATCAACGGCCATGACATCACCGTTAGCCTGGGCAAGTATAATGTCAACAATGATACTTTCAAACTTCCCTATGCGAAGGATATCTGGGAAGGCGTTGACAACAACAAGGTGGACTACATCTCCTGGGCCGGAAGCGGCAGCAGCAGTCGAAGCGAAGGTGATAGTGCTCTGCTTGCCAATGGCAAGAACACCGCGTACTATTACTTCAAGGGCGTGCCTGTTATGCCCACCTTTACGCTGAACTATGACGCCAACGGCGGCACCGGCGCACCGTCCAGCCAGACCTATAAGGCGACTTCTGAGAATGAGAAATCTCACACCTTTACTATCTCCTCGCAGCAGCCGACCCGCGACGGGTATACCTTCCTGGGCTGGAGCGCTGCCTCCGACGCAACGACCCCAAGCTACCAGCCAAGCGGTAGCATCGAGGTGAGCGGCACTACTACGCTGTATGCGGTTTGGGAGCGGGCCAAACCCAGTGATTCGGAAATCGAGTCTCTGCTGGGCAAGCAGGTGTTCATTCACTGTGTGAATACGGATGCAGACCATAAGGATCATGGCTATCCCTTGCGTTATGAATTGACCAACGTGACGCGCGTGAAGGATGGATACACCTGTCAAGTCTGGGTTTATGCGAAAAATGGCAATGAGAGCTACATAGACGAGTACAATGCTACATATCCCAACACAAATCATGTCCTTGATACCAACAGCGATATCGGGCACAGAATGTTCAACTTGAAGTACGATGACGGCGGCGATGGCTGGTATATTTCCGACAACGTGAAGTGCGAGACAGTGACTCCCCCAGTCGATAACAAGCCTGGCGCTCCCAGCCACGACGAACTCAGCAATCTGATCGGCAATGTAACCGTCGCTTGCACCAACAATGCGGCTACCCATGAACCCAAGAGCAAGGGCTACGCTCTGATTGAGAACTCCTACACCACCACTGGTGTTGAGGGCGATACTGAGAGCGGCTACGCCTATACGGTTACCATTAGCCCTGAAAAGTATGTGGAGCAGTTCAGCACCGATACCAAGGTAACGCACACTACCGAGGATGGCAATGCGACTGTTGTGCTGGAGTACAAGGACAATGCATGGGCCGTAAAGAGCGGCACTCCCGTTTCTTTCAATGCAAAGTGCGAGACGGTAACTCCCCCAACCGGCAAGCCCGATGCTCCCACCGATGAGGACTTGAAGAATCTTGACGTCCCGCCCGTAGACGTGGAGTGCACCACGAAAGAAGAGCACACGGCATCCTATGAATTGCTCAAGGACAGCTACGGCATCGGTGCTGTTGTTGGCAACGAGAGCGGTAGCTACACCTGCGACGTTACCGTCTATGCGGAAGAATATGTAAAGGAATTCTGTAAGACCACGTATGGTCCGCATCTCCTTGACGGCAATGACAAAGAAACCCTTACGTTGAAATACGTAGACGGCAAGTGGGTCACGGATGAATGGGTCACTTTCAAGGTTAAGTGCGTGGTACCCGCGAAGCCCACGGAAAACGATCTTGCCGGTATTAAGGTGTTCGTTCAGTGCACCAATTCCGGCGCCACCCATGGCGATAAGCGCAAGGAATATGGCTCGATTGGAACGGACGGTTACTATTATGTTGGCAATCCTACGTTCCTTGAGTCCGACGGCAAGTACCACTGCACCGTTAATGTCAATGGGGAAAGGTACGTTGCAAAGTACAGTACGGATACCGGCGTTCAGCACACCTATATGTCTGTGGATACAGTATATAGGTATGCTTATCTGACGGCGACGTGGACGGACGGCGGGTATGTATGGAGCGTCGATAAGGATGGCTCTACCGTTACGTTCGAAGCCTGGTGCGAAACCGTCCCTCCCGCCCAGACCTTCACTGTCACCTATAAGGACGGCGTTGCCGGGAAGGCGTTCCAGGATCAGAGCTACACTGTGCCCTCCGGCTCCGCTACGCCCGCGTTCAACGGTACGCCCTATCTTGCGGGCTACGTATTCACCGACTGGACGCCCGCCGTGGCGACTACCGTCACTGCCAACGCCACCTATATCGCCACCTGGAAGCTGGATACCAACAACAACGGCAAGCCCGACGATGAGGAAGAGCGCTACACCGTCACCTACACCGACGGCGCGAACGGCAGGGCCTTCGCCAGCCAGGTCTATCCCGGCCTGCTCTCCGGCACCTCTACGCCCAAGTTCGACGGTACGCCCGTCCGTTCCGGCTATGTCTTCATCGGCTGGAGCCCCGTGTGGTCCGGCACCGTCACCGGCAACGTGACCTACACCGCCACCTGGAGCACCATCACCGGCGGCCTGGACAAGGTGCCCAAGACCGGCGACAACGGCCTGACCCTGGCCCTGAGCGCCCTGCTCCTGTTCTCCCTCTGCGGCGCCGCCGCCTGCGTCATCAGCACCAGAAAGCGCGGCTAAGCAAATACACCCAAAGCGGTGGCGGAAAATTCCGCCACCGCTTCGAGTTTCATTGAATGGAATGCACCCCGGGCCTTGACAAGGCTCTTTTTTGTGTGTATAATAAGCAACATAAGTTACGCAACGATGGTTGCTATCATAGGAGGAACATTATGCCGCCGAAATTTCTATTTACAAGGGACGAGATCATTGCCGCCGCGCTGAACATTACCCGGCGGGCGGGGCCGTCGGCGTTGACGGCCCGGGCGCTGGCAGCGGAGCTGGGGTGCTCGGTAAAGCCGATTTTCGGGCTGTATCGGAATATGGAGGAGGTCCAGCAGGCCGTGCAGACGGCGGCCTACGCCCGCTATCAGCAGACGCTGGCGGCGGGGATGGCCAGCGGGAAATACCCCCCCTATAAGGCCAGCGGCATGGCCTATATCCAGTTCGCCCGGGAGGAAAAGGAGCTCTTCAAGCTGATTTTCATGTGCGACCGCGGCGGCGAAAGCAGCGGTGAGGACCGGGAGTCCATCCGCCCCTTGCTGGAGCTGATCCAGCGCAACCTGGGCATCAGCGAGGACGAGGCATATCTGTTCCATCTGGAAATGTGGCTGTATGTCCACGGGATCGCCACCATGCTGGCCACCTCTTACCTGGACTGGGACGAATCCTTCGTCAGCAGCGCCCTCACCGATGCCTACGCGGGGCTGAAACACCGCTTTATGGAGGAAAGAAACAATGCTTGCAATTAAAACAGAAAATCTGCGGAAGGAATACCGGGACGTTACCGCCGTGGACGGCCTGAACCTGACCGTGGAGCAGGGGGAGCTGTTCGCCCTGCTGGGGGTGAACGGGGCAGGGAAGACCACCACCATCAAAATGCTCTCCTGCCTGACCGCCCCCACCGGCGGCGACGCCTGGCTGAACGGGCAGAGCGTCATTCAGAATTCAGCGGCGGTCAAGGCCATCATCGGCGTCTCCCCCCAGGAGACGGCGGTGGCACCCAACCTGACGGTGCGGGAAAATTTCCTGCTGATGTGCGGCGTCCACGGCTTCCCCAAGGACAAGAGCGAGGCAAAGGCGGCGGAGCTGTCCGCCCGGTTCGGCCTGGACGCGGTGCTGAAAAGGAGGGCCGGGAAGCTCTCCGGCGGCTGGCAGCGGCGGCTCAGCATTGCCATGGCCCTGATCAGTGAGCCGCAGATCCTCTTCCTGGACGAGCCGACTCTGGGCCTGGACGTGCTGGCCCGCAGCGATCTGTGGGACGCCATCCGCGCCCTCAAGGGGAAGATCACCATTATCCTGACCACCCATTATATGGAGGAGGCCGAGGCCCTCTCCGACCGCATCGGCATTATGAAGGACGGCAGGCTCCTGACGGTGGGCACCGCCGAGACACTGAAAAAGCAGGCAGGCAAAGAGCGGTTTGAGGACGCCTTTGTGGCCATTGTAAAGGGGGAAGCAAAATGAGACTGCGCGCGTTTTCCGGCAGGACGATGAAAGAAATACTCCGCGACCCGCTGAATCTGGGCTTCGGCATCGGCTTCCCGGTGATCCTGCTGCTGCTCCTGTCCGCCATCCAGGCCAATATCCCGGTGAGCCTGTTCGAGATTCAGCGTCTGGCCCCGGGCATTGCCGTGTTCGGCCTGGCCTTCCTGACGCTGTTCTCCGCCACCCTGGTCGCCCGGGATCGGGAGACCGCCTTCCTATCCCGGCTCTATACCACGCCCATGACGGCGCTGGACTTCATCCTGGGCTATCTGGTTCCCATCCTGCCCATCGCCCTGGCGCAGAGCGCGATCTGCTACGGCTTTGCCGCCATCCTTGGCCTGCGCCTGACCGTAAATGTGCTGTACGCCCTGGTGCTGATGCTGCCCGCTGCCCTGTTCTTCATCTCTGTGGGCCTGCTCTGCGGCAGCGTGATGAATGTCAAGCAGGTGGGCGGCATCTGCGGCGCGCTGTTTACCAACCTGACTGCCTGGCTGTCCGGCACCTGGTTCGACCTGGAGCTGGTGGGCGGCGCATTCAAAAAGATCGCCTACGCGCTGCCCTTTGTCCACGCGGTGGAGCTGGAGCGGGCGGCGGTGAGTGGGAGCTTTGCGGGCATCCTGCCCCACCTGCTCTGGGTGCTGGGATACGCCGCCGCCGTGACGGCTCTGGCTGTCTGCCTCTTCCTGCGGCAGATGAAGCGGCAGTAATTTTACATAACCATGCAAGCGCCGGCCGCATTCCTCGCGGCCCGGCGCTTTTGCCTGCTGCCCAAAAGGGCAAGAGAAGTCGAGAAATCCAGCGCCGTCTGGGATAGAATAGGGCGCGTAAGGAGATGAAGCGCACGAAGCAGCAGATCGTGGCCGTCCAGCGGATGCAGGGCTATATCGCCTACCGGCTCCCCGGCGAGAAGGTGAGCCTGGACACCGACGCCAAATCCAAATGCGACAAGTACATCCACCTGGGCATGCACCTCGCCGGCACCCGCCATTTCGGCCCCCACGGCGTCCTCTACGACCTGATCAAATACCCCGACTGGCTTTTTCCTTTGGGGGCGACGAGGGAAAAAAGGATTGACTTTCAATTGGCAATCTGGTAAAATACGCTCATAGATATATTTCCACCAGAACGGAGGTGCCATTTATGAGCCACATTCAGACCCTGGAGACCAAGAACCTTTGCCAGAGCGCAAAGAACGGCGGCTGCGGCGAGTGCCAGACTTCCTGCCAGTCCGCTTGCAAGACCAGCTGCGGCATTGCCAACCAGCAGTGCGAGAACAAGGAAAGCAAGTAATTTGCATTTGAACTACACAACCAAAAGTGCCGCCGTCTTTCGGCGGCATTTTTTAGGAGAAAATGAATGGTACATTGTTATAAGCTTGGAGGACTGAATATTGTCCTCGATACCTATTCCGGCTCCGTGCATGTGGTGGATGAGATTGCCTACGACATCATTGAGATGTTCGAAAAAAGCTCCACCGATGAGATCGTGGCCGTCATGCTGGAAAAATACCCGGAGGCGGGTGAGGCGGAGCTACGCCAGATCTGCGCGGATGTGGAGTCTCTGCGTGAAGCCGGGCAGCTGTTCACGCCGGATACCTATGCCGACAAGGCCGGGGCGCTGAAGCAGCGCAGCGCGGGGGTGGTCAAGGCCCTGTGCCTGCACGTTGCCCACACCTGCAACCTGAATTGCTCCTATTGCTTTGCCAGCCAGGGCAAGTACCACGGCGACCGGGCGCTGATGAGCTTCGAGGTGGGCAAGCAGGCGTTGGATTTTCTGGTGGCCCATTCCGGTACCCGGCACAATCTGGAGGTGGACTTCTTCGGCGGCGAGCCGCTGATGAATTTTGATGTGGTCAAGCAGCTGGTGGCCTATGCCCGCAGCATCGAAAAGGCGTCGGGGAAGAATTTCCGCTTCACCCTGACCACCAACGGCATGCTCATTGACGACGACGTGATCGACTTTGCCAACCGGGAAATGAGCAACGTGGTGCTCAGCCTGGACGGAAGGAAGGAAATCCACGACCGCTTCCGGGTGGACTACGCCGGGAAGGGCAGCTGGGAGCGCATCGTGCCCAAATTCCAGAAGCTGGTGCAGGCCAGGGGCGGAAAGAACTATTACATGCGGGGCACTTTCACCCATGCCAATCCGGATTTCCTCAAGGACATTCAGCAGATGCTGGACCTGGGCTTTACCGAGCTGAGCATGGAGCCGGTGGTGTGCGCTGCCGACGATCCCTCCGCTCTGACCCAGGAGGATCTGCCCATCGTCCTGGAGCAGTATGAGCGCCTGGCGGAGCTGATGCTCCAGCGCCGCAGAGAGGGCAGACCCTTTATCTTCTACCACTACATGATCGACCTGAAGGGCGGCCCGTGCATCTATAAGCGGATCTCCGGCTGCGGCAGCGGCACGGAGTATATGGCCGTCACCCCCTGGGGCGATCTGTACCCCTGCCACCAGTTTGTGGGCGAGGAGAAATTCAAGCTGGGCAACGTGTGGGACGGCGTGACCAATCTGCCCATTCAGAATGAATTTGCCGCCTGCAATGTGTACGCCCATCCCGAGTGCGCCGACTGCTGGGCCAAGCTCTATTGCTCCGGCGGCTGCGCGGCCAACGCCTACCACGCCACCGGTCATGTTACCGGCGTGTATAAATACGGCTGTGAACTGTTCCGCAAACGGATGGAATGCGCCATCATGGTGGAGGCCACCAAGGCGCTGGAGGGCAGCGGGGAATGAACACCCCCATCTGCGATTTCGTGAGCGGCTATGCCGCTGCCGACCCCGTCCGGCTTCACATGCCGGGGCATAAGGGCACTGGCGCAGCGGAACGGCTGGACATCACCGAGATCCCCGGGGCGGACGTGCTGTATCACCCTGCCGGGATCATCCTGGAGAGCGAGCGCAATGCCGCCCGGCTCTTTGGGGCACGGCGGACGGTTTACTCGGCGGAGGGTTCGTCCCTGTCCATCCGGGCCATGGTTTATCTGGCGGCGCAGTATGCCCTGCGCCGGGGAAAAGCGCCCCGCATTGCCGCCGGGCGGAATGCCCACAAGGTGTTCATCACCGCTGCCGCGCTGCTGGATGTAGAGGTGGATTGGCTGTATCCGGCAGGAGAGGGAACGCTGCTGTCCTGCGAGATCACTCCAGGGCAGCTGGAAGCTTTCCTGCAAGGAGGAGAGCCGCCCGCGGCAGTATACATCACCAGCCCGGATTACCTGGGCAATATGGCGGATATCCGGGGCCTTGCCCAGGTCTGCCGCCGCTTTGGCTGCCTGCTGCTGGTGGACAATGCCCACGGGGCATACCTGAATTTCCTGCCTGAGGGCGAGCACCCCATGAAATGCGGGGCAGACCTCTGCTGCGACTCGGCACATAAGACCCTGCCGGTGCTCACCGGAGGCGGCTATCTGCACATCTCCGAATGGGCCCCGGCGGAATTGGACGAGGCGGCGGACGCGGCCATGGCCCTGTTTGCCTCCACCAGTCCATCCTATCTGATTTTACAGTCCCTGGATGCCGCCAACGCGGCGCTGGATGGCCCCTGGTCCCAAAAGCTGCGCCGGGCGGCCGCCGAGTGGTCGGCGCTGAAAGGACGGCTGGAGGCCCTGGGCTACCGCCTGACAGGCCGGGAACCGATGAAGCTGACGATTCTTGCCAAGCCCTACGGCTACACCGGCGAGGAATTGGCCGCCGCTTTGGAGGCCGGGGGCATTTACTGCGAATTTGCCGACCCGGATCACCTGGTGCTTATGCTCCCGGCGGACTATCCGCCGGAGCTGCCGGAGAGGCTCTGCCGGGCCTTGGCCGCGATCCCGCGCAGGCCGGAGATCACGGCCCCCGCCCCCATATTGAAGCCCGCCCAGCCGGTGCTCACGCCCCACGCGGCGCTGTTCAAACCGGCCTGCCGGGTGGAGCTTCCCGCGGCCCTGGGGAAAATCATGGCCGACCCCACCGTCAGCTGCCCCCCTGCCATTCCCGTGGTCTGCTGCGGCGAACGCATCGACGCCTGGGCGATCAGCGCCATGGAATACTACGGCATCACCCACGTCCGGGTGGTGGAGGGATAAATACCCCCCGGTGGACGGAAGCGTCAATGCTCCGTTCACCGGGGGAATTTCGTTTGTTAAATGACGCGCACCTTCAGGACGCCTTCGATCTTTTTCAGGTCCTCGGCGACGCTGGGAGAGGGAGCGTGATCCAGGTCCAGCATGGTCACGGCGTATTCGCCCCGGCTCTTGTTCATCAGGCCCGCAATGTTGATGCCCTCGGCAGCTACGGTGGTGGTGAAGCGGCTCAGGGAATTGGGGATGTTGCGATGCAGGATGCAGATGCGCCCGGCGGCGGTGCAGATGCCCATGTCGCAGTTGGGGAAGTTGACGGAGTTGACGATGTTGCCGTTTTCCAGGTAGTTCATCACCTGGCTCACCGCCATTCTGGCGCAGTTGTCCTCGGATTCCTCGGTGGAGGCGCCCAGGTGGGGGATGGCGATGCAGCCGGGCATGGCGGCGGTCTTGTCATTGGGGAAGTCGGTGACGTACCGGGCCACCTTGCCGGAGGCCAGCGCCTGGGCCATGGCGTCGTCGTCCACCAGCAGGTCCCGGGCAAAGTTCAGGATGATGACGCCGTCTTTCATGGTGGAGATGGTCTCGGCATTGATCATCTTCCGGGTGTCGTCCAGCAGGGGGGTGTGCAGAGAGATGATGTCGCAGCCGGCAAAGATATCCTCACGCTTGTTCACCCGGGTGATCTGGCTGTCCAGGTGCCAGGCGGCGTCGATGGAGATGAAGGGGTCGCAGCCGTAGACCTCCATGCCCAGCCGCCGGGCGGCGTTGGCCAGAGGGCCGCCTACCGCGCCCAGGCCGATGACGCCCAGCTTCCGCCCCAGCATCTCATGCCCGGCGAACTGGGACTTGCCCTTTTCCACCTTTTTGGCCACGTCGCCGCTGCCCGCAATGGAGCGCACCCAGTTGATGCCGCCGATCACATCCCGGCAGCCCAGCAGCAGGCCGCACAGGGTCAGCTCCATCACGCTGCGGGCGTTGGCACCGGGGGTGTTGAACACCACGATGCCCTGCTCGGCGCACTTGTCCAGGGGGATATTGTTTACGCCCGCCCCGGCTCTAGCCACGGCCAGAAGCTTTTCCGGCAGGGCCAGGTCATGCATGGCGGCGCTGCGCACCAGTACCGCGTCAGCATCCGTAATTTGGTCGGTGAGCTGGTAGTTCTTTTTCCACAGGGCTGTGCCCTTGGGAGAGATCTTATTCAAATAATGGATGTGATACATTCCGTTTCCTCTTTTCTAAGCCGGGATTCAACCGTTTTTCTTCTCAAAATCCTCCATGAAGCTCACCAGCGCCTCCACGCCTGCCTTGGGCATGGCGTTGTAGATGCTGGCCCGCATGCCGCCCACGGAGCGATGGCCCTTCAGGTTCTTGAAGCCCGCCGCATCGGCCTCGGCCACGAATTTGGCGTTCAGTTCGTCGCTGCCGGTGACAAAGGTGACGTTCATCAGGGAGCGATCCTTCTTTTCCACCGTACCGACAAACAGCCGGCTCCTGTCCAGATAGTCGTAGAGGATCTTTGCTTTCTCTTCGTTGCGCCGCTTCATGGCCTCCAGGCCGCCCTGGTTCAGCAGCCACTGGAACACCTTGCCGCAGATATAGATGTTGTAGCAGGGGGGCGTGTTGTACATGGAGCCGTTGTCGGCATAGGTCTTGTAGCGCAGCATGGTGGGGGTGTTGGGGTAGACCTGGTCGGTGATCAGATCTTCCCGCAGGATGCCGATGACCACACCGGCGGGGCCGATGTTCTTCTGCACGCCGCCGTACACATAGCCATACTTGGTCACATCCATCGGCTCAGACAGGAAGCAGCTGGACACGTCGGAAATCAGCAGCTTGCCCTTGGTATTGGGCAGCTGCTTGAACTTGGTGCCGTAGATGGTATTGTTCTCACAGATATACACATAGTCCGCGTTCTCGCTGACGGGCAGGTCGGAGCAATCGGGAATGTAGCTGAAATTCTTGTCGGCGGAGGAGGCGATGGCGTTGGCCTGACCGTACATCTGGGCCTCCTTCCAGGCCTTCTTTGCCCACACGCCGGTGATGATGTAGTCGGCGACGCCGTGGGGCATCAGGTTCATGGGTACCATGGAGAACTGAGTGTGCGCGCCGCCCTGGAGGAAGAGCACCTTATAATTCGCGGGGATATTCAGCAGCTTGCGCAGGTCGGCCTCCGCCTGGTCGAAGATATCCTGATAGACCTTGGAGCGGTGGCTCATTTCCATCACGGACATGCCGCTTCCCCGGTAGTCCAGCATCTCGGCGGCGGCTTCCTTCAGCACCTCCTCCGGCAGCACAGCGGGACCGGCGGAAAAATTATAAACTCGCATGTTGATTCCTCCTGTATGTCAGCGTTCCATCAGCTTTTCCAGCAGACGGTAGCCGTTGGGTTCAAAATTATTGGCGTTGCGGGCGGCCTCCTCGGTGAAGCGCTCCCGCTTTTTCAGCTGTTTCGTGCTGTCATAGAGCAGATAGGGCACCGGGTCAGCGGTGTGCGTCCGAATGCGGATGGGGGTGGGGTGGTCCGGCAGCACCAGAATGCGGAAATCCTCGTTGGCTTCCTCCATGGCCTGCTTCACTCTGGCAATCAGGCGGCTGTCCAGATATTCAATGGACTTCACCTTGTCCTGGGTCCTGCCCTGATGGCCCATTTCATCCGGGGCCTCCACATGGATGTACACATAGTCGCAGCCGTCGCGCAGCAGCGCGTCGATGGCCGCCTGGGCCTTGCCCTCGTAGTTGGTATCAATGGAGCCGGTGGCTCCCGGCACCTGGCAGACCTCCATCCCGGCTCCTACGGCGATGCCCTTGAGCAGGTCAACGGCGGAGATCATGGCCCCCTTCAACCCGGTCTTCTCGTAGAAGTTCTGCACCCTGGGCTTGGTGCCTGTACCCCAGAACCAGAGGGAGTTTGCCTTGTGCTTGCCCTGGGCTGCTCTTGCAAGGTTCAGTGGGTGATTATTCAGAATGTCGAAGCTCTCCTCCATCATCCTCCGCAGCGCTACCTCCTGAGGCAGGTACGGGCCGATCACCTTGCCCAGATGGTCGTGGGGCGGCTCCAGTTGGCAGACCCTGCCGCCCTTCCACACCAGAATATGCCGGTAGCTGGTGCCGGTATAGAACTGGAAGGTGTCGCTGTTGAACTTTGCCCGGATGGCGTCCATCAGCACATCGGCGTCCTCAGTGGAGATTTCGCCGGAGCTGTGGTCAAGGATTGTTTTCTGGGCGTAGGGCTCGCTTTCCGTCAGGGTGACGATGTTGCTGCGGAAGATCACGTCGTCCTCGTCCATCTGGACGCCCACGCTCAGCGCTTCCAGGGGAGATCGGCCTGAATAGTTGGCGGCCGGGTCATAGCCCAGCACGGAAAGATTGGCCACATCGCTGCCGGGAGCCATCCCGGCGGGCACATTCTGCACAGTGCCGATGATGCCGGCGCCGGCCAGCGCGTCCATCACCGGGGTGGCCGCCGCGTCCAGCGGCGTCTTATTGCCCAGCTCCGGGATCGGCTCATCCGCCATCCCGTCGCCCAGAACGACAATGTATTTCATAGGCGTGTTCTCCCTCACTTTACAATCTGCTGCCCTAAAGCAACAGATACATTTTTACTGATTTATAATACCATCTTTCCTGCCGGATTACAATGTGTAAATCCCACAGAATTCTGTGACGATTTGCATGAAAAGGTATGCAAAATTGCAAAACGTACAAATGTTTTTCTGTCAGCGACGCAAAGCGAGTACAAAAAATCAGGTGCCCACGTGAAAATGCTCAGGCACCTGATCGATGAGGTAAGATAAATGCTTGTTTATTTCTTCAGGGCTGCTTCCACCAGCCCTAGGAACAGGGGGTGGGGCTTGTTGGGGCGGCTCTTGAATTCGGGGTGGTACTGGACGCCCACGTAGAAATCATTGCCCTCGATCTCCACCGTCTCCACGATGTAGCCGTCCGGCGAGGTGCCGCTGATGGTCAGCCCGGCGGCGGTCAGGGCGTCGCGGAAGTGGTTGTTGAATTCGTAGCGGTGGCGGTGGCGCTCGGAGATGTCCAGGCTGCCGTAGAGGCGGTGCATCTGAGTGCCCGGCGTGATGTGGCAGGGGTACGCCCCCAGGCGCAGCGTGCCGCCCTTGGCGGTGTCGTCGCTCTGGTCGGGGAGAAAGTCGATGACCTTGTGGGTGCTGTCCGGGTCAAATTCGCCGGAGTTGGCGTCTGCCATCCCGGCCACATACCGGGCGAAGGCAATGACGGCCACCTGCATTCCCAGGCAGATGCCCAGGTACGGCAGGTTATGGGTGCGGCAGTAGTCGGCGGTGACGATCTTGCCGTCGATGCCCCGGTTGCCGAAGCCGCCGGGCACCACCACGCCGGAGCAGTCGCACAGGATCTCTTCCACATTCTGCTCGTTCACCGTCTCGGAGTCGATCCACTTGATGTTCACATGGGCACCGCTGGCATAGCCCGCGTGGCGCAGAGCCTCAGCCACGGACAGGTAAGCATCGTGCAGCTGGACATATTTGCCCACCAGGCCGATGGTCACCTCCCGGCTGCGGCGGTGAATGCGATCGAGCATGGCGTTCCAGTCGGCCAGGTCAATGTCCGGGGCGTTGATGCCCAACTCCCGGCAGACGATGCCGGAGAAATTGCTCTTTTCCAGCATGATGGGGGCCTCGTACAGCTCGGGCAGCGTGATATTCTCGATCACGCAGTCCGGCTTGACGTTGCAGAACATGGCGATCTTCTGGAAGATGGAGCTTTCCAGCGGCTCGTCGCAGCGCAGGATAATGATGTCCGGCTTGACGCCCATGCCCTGCAGCTCCTTGACGGAGTGCTGGGTGGGCTTGGACTTATGCTCATCGGAGCCGCGCAGGAAGGGCACCAGGGTCACATGGATAAACAGGCTGTTCTGCTGCCCCACCTCCAGGGAAATTTGACGCACCGCCTCCAGGAAGGGCTGGGACTCAATGTCGCCGATGGTGCCGCCGATCTCCGTAATGACCACGTCCGCATCGGTTTTCTTGGCCACGGAATAGACAAATTCCTTGATCTCGTTGGTGATGTGGGGGATCACCTGCACGGTGGAGCCCAGATATTCGCCCCGGCGCTCCTTGTTCAGCACGTTCCAATAGACCTTGCCGGTGGTGAGATTGGAGTACTTGTTCAGGTCCTCGTCAATAAAGCGCTCATAGTGGCCCAGGTCCAGGTCGGTTTCCGCCCCGTCCTCGGTAACGTAGACCTCGCCGTGCTGGTAGGGACTCATGGTGCCGGGGTCCACGTTGATGTAGGGGTCAAGCTTCTGAGCGGCGACCTTCAGCCCTCTGGCCTTCAGCAGCCGGCCCAGGGACGCGGCGGTGATTCCCTTGCCCAGGCCGGAGACCACGCCGCCGGTAACGAAAATATACTTGGTGTTCTTCATGATTTTCTCCTCTCAAAAAGAGCGTCTGGCCACGGAGGCAGCGCCCGCTGTCCCGGAAGCCGAACGCCATTGTTCGTATTCGTTTTTAAAAATCGTAGGAACGGATGATATTTTCCGCGACCTCCCGGCGGGAGAGCCGGGTATCCATGGCCTGCTTTTCAATAAAATAATGGGCGTCCTGCTCCTTCATGTGGTGGTGCTCGATGAGCAGCCACTTTGCCCGGTTGACCACCCGAATGTCGGCCATCTTTTCCTGAAGGGTGTGGTTTGCCTTTTCCAGCTTGGACAGCCGGGCGGTCATGGCGGTCAGCAGCTTGACGGCGCTGTAAAAGCCCTGCCGGCTGGTGGGCTTGCCCAGGGTGAGCACCCCGCTGTCCTCCACCTTGTAGCAGATTTGGTCATACAGCTCGTTTTTCACCAGCAGGAGCACTCCGGCGGAGCCGTCGGCCAGATCCAGCGCCAGCTCCGTGCCGAAATCGTCCTTCAGCGGCGTGTTGATGATGACGATGTCCACCGGCGCGTTCAGCAGCATCCGCCGGGCCTCTCCGGCGTCCCCGGCCCGGAGAATGGGGTCGTAGTCGCTCCGGGGCAGGGACTGGGAAATGTAATCGTATATCTTGTCGCCGGAGTCGGCAACAAGGACGCGGTATTTCCTTTTCTCTGTTGCCATCGGCGATGCCCTCAGTCCAGCATACCGGCAGGCAGAATGGACGCCACAAAGGCGCTGCCTCTGGCCAGCTCCTTCGCCTCAGCCAGGGAGCCGGGAAGCTGCTCCAGCGTGGAGGTCAGGCTTTCCGGTGCGGTGTAGAGATTTTCATTGACAGGCAGGGGCGCGGAAAGATTCCTGCGGATGCCGTCCAGCCCGGCGTGGATCAGAAGCGCATAGGCAAGATAGGGGTTTGCCATTGGGTCGGGGGAACGCAGCTCGAGGCGGCGGTATTCCCCCTGAGCGGCGGGAATGCGGATCAGCTGGGAGCGGTTCTCCGGCGACCAGGTGATGTAGCGGGGAGCCTTGTGCTCACCCAGGCGGCGGTAGGAGCTTTCCACCGGGTTTAAAAACGCGGTGATCTCCCGCACGTGGGCCAGCACGCCCGCCAGAAATGCTTCACTCGCATCCGCGCCGTCCTGGCACTTGACGGACATATTGATGTGCATCCCGTTGCCCGCCTCCCCGGCCAGGGGCTTGGGGGAGAAGTCGGCGTACAGCCCGTTGCGCAGGGCAGCGGTTTTTACCACCGTCTTGAAATGCATGGCGTTGTCAGCAGCGGACATGGCGTCGGAATAGCGGAAGTCAATTTCATTTTGTCCGGGACCCTCCTCGTGGTGGGAGCTTTCCGGCTGGATGCCCATGTCCTGCAAATTCAGGCAGATCTCCCGGCGCACGTCCTCGCCCTTGTCCTCCGGGGCCACGTCCATGTATCCGGCATGATCAAAGGGCTCCGCCGTGGGCTGGCCGGTTTCATCTGTCTTGAACAGGTAGAATTCAAACTCTGAGCCAAAGCTGACCTTGCAGCCAAGCGCCTTCGCGTCGTTCACCGCCCGCTCCAGAATGGCGCGGCTGTCCATGGCGAAGGGGGTGCCGTCCGGGTGGGTGATGCTGCAAAACATCTTCACCACCTTGCCCCGGCTGGGCCGCCAGGGGAGCACATTCAGCGTAGAGGGAATGGGGTGCAGGAACAGATCGGATCCCACGGGGCCGCCGAACCCGGCGATGGCGGAGGCATCAAAGGAAATGCCGTAGGAAAAAGCACGCTTTAATTCCTCCGGCATAATGGAGATGTTTTTCTGACGCCCCGTGACATCACAAAAAGCCAGGCGGATGAATTTTACATCCTCCTGCTCCACATATTCAAATACATCCTGCGCCGAATAGAGCATACGCTTCCTCCTTTTTCAATAAAAAAAGAGGATGCCTGATGAATGGCAGCTCCTCGCTTCCAGCTCAGCAAACATCCTTGTTTACGCTCAGATTATACTTCCTTTTTCTTTTCCTGTCAATCCCCAGCCGTTGTGTAAATCCGACGAAGCTTGCAAGCAGCCTGAAACAGAAATTCATTTAATTCGCTAAAATCCTGCCGGAAGCCCGGAAAAACAAGAATTTCCCCTTGACATCCGCCGCGGGCAGAGGTAGAATTCTGGCAAACCAGCAGTCAGCTGGCATATATGAGAAATGAAAATGCGACAAGGATGTCGTCTGATCCGGCTTTGGCCCGCAGACGCTCCCTGTCGCTTTTTTGTTGTATGTCACAAAAAGGAGGAGCCGTCTATGTGTTCCATTATCGGCTACATCGGATCACACCTGAGCGAAAAAGAGGTACAAAAGTATTTTGACAGGACCGTTTCCAGAGGCCCGGATATGACCCGGATCCTGAATCTGGGCAATGGCTTTTTGGGCTTTCACCGCCTTGCCATCATGGGCCTGAATGAAAACGGTATGCAGCCCTTTTCCGCCTTCGGGAATTCGGTGGTGTGCAATGGAGAGCTGTATGGCTTCCGCCTCCTGAAAAAGCAGCTGGAGGAAAAGGGATACGAATTCCAGAGCGAATCAGACTGCGAGCTGCTGCTGCCGCTGTACCGGGAGTACGGCACCGACATGTTCCGCATGCTGGATGCGGAGTTTGCCCTGATCATCTATGACGGCGCAAAGAAGCAGCTGATTGCCGCCCGGGACCCCATCGGCATCCGCCCGCTGTACTATGGCTATCTGAAGAGCGGCGAGATCATCTTCGCCAGCGAGGCGAAGAACCTGGTGGGCCTGTGCGACCGCATTTTGCCGTTCCCGCCGGGGCACTATTATATGGACGAGAAGTTCATCTGCTACCGGGATATCAGCAAGCCTGTCGCCCTGATCGACGACGACGTGGAGACCGCCTGCCGCAAGATCCACGACAAGCTGGAGGCGGGCATCATCAAGCGGCTGGACGCCGACGCCCCGGTGGGCTTTCTGCTTTCCGGCGGCCTGGATTCCAGCTTGGTGTGCGCCGTGGCGGCCCGGTATCTGAAAAAGCCCATCAAGACCTTCTCCATCGGCATGGATATTGACGCCATCGATTTGAAGTATGCCAAGCAGGTGGCGGACTACCTGGGGGCTGAGCACACCGAGGTTATTATCTCGAAGGAGGATGTGCTGAAGGCCCTGCCGGAGGTGGTGGCGCTGCTGGGCACCTACGATATCACCACCATCCGCGCCTCCATCGGCATGTATCTGGTGTGCAAATACATCCATGAGCATACCGATCTGCGGGTGCTGCTCACCGGCGAAATCTCCGACGAGCTGTTCGGCTATAAGTATACCGACTTCGCTCCCAGCCCGGAGGCCTTCCAGCAGGAGGCCGAAAAGCGCATCCGGGAGCTGCATATGTACGATGTGCTCCGGGCTGACCGCTGTATCAGCGTCAACAGCCTGGAGGCCAGAGTCCCCTTCGGCGACCTGGATTTTGTAGAGTATGTGATGGCCCTGGATCCCAAGCGTAAGGTCAACAGCTATGGCAAGGGCAAATACCTCCTGCGCCATGCCTTTGAGGGCGACTACCTGCCCTATGACATCCTCATGCGGGAGAAGGCCGCGTTCAGCGACGCGGTGGGTCACTCCATGGTGGACGACCTGAAGGAATACGCCGAGAGCCTGTATACCGACAGGCAGTATGAGGCCAGGAGGAAAAAATATTCCTACGCCACCCCCTTTACCAAGGAATCCCTGCTGTACCGGGAGCTGTTTGAGCGCTACTACCCCGGTCAGGCGGAGATGGTGGTGGATTTCTGGATGCCCAACAAGTCGTGGGAGGGCTGCAATGTGAACGACCCTTCCGCAAGAGTTCTGACAAACTATGGCGACAGCGGAAAGTGAGATGCGATTTATGGATATGGAATGGGAAAAGCTGGGGTTTTCTTACCGCCCCACGGACTATCGTTATGTTTCCAATTACAAGGACGGCGCTTGGGATGAGGGCACGCTCAGTGACGATCCAAACGTCACCCTCAGCGAGGCGGCCTGCGTGCTGCAATACGCCCAGTGCTGCTTTGAGGGCCTGAAGGCCTACTCCACGGCGGACGGCCGGGTGGTCAGCTTCCGGGCAGACCTGAACGCCCAGCGGCTGGAGGATTCCTGCCGCCGGATGGAGATGCCCGTGTTCCCCAAGGAGCGGTTCCTGGATGCCGTCCGCAAGACCGTCCACGCCAACCGCAAGTGGGTGCCGCCCTATGGCAGCGGTGCCAGCCTGTACCTGCGGCCTTACCTCTTCGGCACCAGCCCCATCATCGGGGTGCACGCCTCAGAGGAATATCAGTTCCGTGTGTTTGCTTCTCCCGTCGGCCCCTATTTTAAGGGCGGCGTCCGCCCACTGGTCATCCGGGTGTGCGACCTGGATCGGGCTGCTCCCCGTGGCACCGGCCACATCAAGGCCAGCCTGAACTACGCCATGAGCCTGTACGCCCTGACGGAGGCCCACGCTCTGGGTTATGACGAAAACCTGTATGTGGATTCCGCCACCCGTACCTATGTGGAGGAAACCGGCGGCGCAAACATCATCTTTGCCGAGGGGCCGAAGAAGGTGGTTGTGCCCATCTCCGGCACCATTCTGCCCTCCATCACCCGCCGCTCCCTGACCTACATCGCCCGGGAATATCTGGGCCTGGAGGTAGAGGAACGCCGGGTGGAGCTGAAGGAGCTGGACCGCTTCACCGAGTGCGGCCTGTGCGGCACGGCGGCGGTGATCTCTCCCGTGGGCAAGATCGTGGACCACGGCCGGGACATTCACTATGCCGGCATGG
Source organism: uncultured Eubacteriales bacterium (assembly GCA_900553805.1). Classification (GTDB taxonomy): domain Bacteria; phylum Bacillota; class Clostridia; order Oscillospirales; family Oscillospiraceae; genus Faecousia. Next base: position 5,165 of record USEU01000024.1, on the reverse strand, counting down.
GCGAGGTCATTACCAAGCTCTACGATACCCTTACCGGCATCCAGATGGGCAAGCTCCCCGCTCCCGCAGGCTGGCTGACGGAGATCGACTGAATCACAGATCGTCCGCGTCCTGCACCGGCTTTTCCTCCGGGTCCCGGGGGACGCCGGTATAGCTCCCCTGGGGATCCGTCATAGGACGATGAAACGGATCGTCCTGCTTTAACTTTGCTTCCTTTTCTTTCATTTGGTGTGTCTCTCCTCAAAAATGGAAGACGCCGGACTGCCGCTTGGGTGGTTCGGCGTTTTTCATAGCTTCTGCCGGGCATGGCGTTGCAATTCCAGAGAAAATATGCTACCATTGGAAAAAAGCAGGAGGAACGCCATGTTTGAAATCACGCTGATCGCCATGGGCAAGCTGAAGGAAAAATTTTACATTTCCGCCGCCGCCGAGTATGCCAAGCGCCTGGGCGGCTACTGCCGGTTTTCTCTGCTGGAGCTGCCGGAGAGCCGCCTGCCGGAAAATCCCTCCGAGGCGGAGATCGCCGCCGGACTGGAAAAGGAGGCCGGGGTGATTCTGGAGCGCATTCCCAAGGGCGCGTGGTTCTGCGTCCTCACCCCGGAGGGGCGGGGGCTTTCCAGCGAGGCCTTTGCGGAAAAAATGAAGGAGGTCAAGCTCTCCGGCAAGAGCAGCGCCTGCTTCCTGATCGGCTCGTCCTTTGGCATGGCCCCCAGGGTCAAGCGGCGGGCGGACTTTCGACTGTCCATGGGGCCGATGACCTTTCCCCACCACCTGGCCCGGATCATGGTTTTGGAGCAGCTCTACCGCGCCGAAGCCATCCAGGCCGGCAGCAAATACCACAAATAACGCCAAAATGGGCGCACTGTGAAAAAATCCACAGTGCGCCCAAAACAGTTCATTATTGCCGCTATGCGGCCTCCGCGCCGTACATTCCGTTGACCATGGCAGCCAGATAGTTGGCGTCCCGCAGCTCCTGCTGGTCGGCCAGGTATTGCCGGGACTGGTTCAGCCCTTCGCCCACGATGGCCATGGTGCGGTCATAGGAGCGGGTGGCGGCGCTGAGGCCCACGTCGCTTAAGTTCAGCTGCTGGGCCCATTCGCTCTGCCGGGTGCCGTCCAGGGGCAGAATATAATAGCGCCGCCCGCTGCTGGTGCTCAGATTCACCCAGCAGGGGATCAGGTTCACGTCCTCCAGATAAACGGTGCCGTCGGAATATTTACAGAAGGTCATGGTGAACCACACGCCGTCCTCGGTGTGGCCGGAGGGCTGGCTTTTCATAACGTTTGCCCGCTGGTTGGAGACCGCGTTGCCCATGGAGTACAGGCATACGGTTTTGTGGTCGGGGTCCACGGTGCTGCTCAGCAGTGCTATTGGTTCAACCACATGGGGGTGGCCACCCACGATCACGTCAATGCCCAGATCGCACAGCCGCTGGGCAATCTGGGTCTGGTGAGCAACAGGAGTGGTGGTGTATTCCACGCCCCAGTGCATGAAGATCACCAGCGCCTCCGCACCCTCGGCGCGCATCTGCTGGATATACCCCTCTACCTCCGCGTAAAAGGGCTCCGGGTTATTGGGGATGAAGGTGTTTACCACATTTTCCGCTCCCTGGTGGAGCATGATGCCGTTCAGATAGACCCGACCGGATACCGCATTTTCCGGGATGCCCTGATAGGTGTAGCTGAGCATTCCCACCCGGATGCCGTTGATATCCTGAATGACGTATTTCGGCTCGTCGCCATTGAGCATGGTGCCCAGGTTTTCCAGCCCGTGACTGCGCACCGTCTCAATGGTGCGGAAGAAGCCCGCCTCGCCGGTGTCGTAGCTGTGGTTGTTGCCGGTGAGCAGCATGTCAAAGCCGCCGTTGCGCGCCCCATCCACGATTTCATCCGGGCAGTTAAAGAGCGGATAACCACTGTAAGCCCGCCCGCTTCCGGCCAGGGTAGTCTCCAGGTTCGCCACGGCGAAATCCGCCGCGTTGACGTATTCGCTGAGATATTGGAAGATATAGTCAAAATTATAGCTGCCGTCGGCCTGCAGCCCGGTGTCGATGACGGGCCCGTGCATCAGAATGTCGCCGGTGGCCCCGATGGTGGCCCGGGCAATCACATGCTCCGGCTCCGGCTCGGTGGGCGGCTCCGTGGGTGGATCGGTGGGGGCTTCCGTGGGCGGCTCCGTCGCCTCCTGGGTGGCCGGGGGAAGGGTGGGGACGGAGACCTCCGCCTCGCCGCCCCGGAAATAGTTCCAGGCAAAGAGCACGCTCCCCACCGCTGCCGCGATGAGGACGACGACCAGTGAAATTTTCAGCGCGGATAAAAGACTGCGCCAGAATTGTTTCATGTGTTCTCCTTTATGCTGCTTGTGTTTCGGTGGCAGCGGCCAGGTAATCCGCCTCCCGCTGCTGCTTTTGCTCCGCCAGGTACTGCTGTACCTGGGTCATTCCCGCACCCACCAGCGCCTCGGTGCGGTCATAGGATTTCTGGGCGTTTTCGCAGGCCTCCGCCGTCATGCTGAAGGCGGTCTGCCACTGATCCCGAAGGGTGGCGTCCAGGGGGATAATATCATACTGGGTCGTCGACTCCGTGCGCAGATCCACCCAGCAGGGCAGGATGTCCGCGTTTTCCAGATACACCGCGCCGTCGGAATACTTGCTGAAGGTGAAGCGGAAGAGCATCCCGTCCTCGGTGTGGCCGGTTTTCAGATCCATTTCCGCAATGCGCTGGTTGGATACCGCGTTGCCGGTGGAATACAGGCATACGGTTTTCCGGTCGGGATCCAACCGGCTGGTCAGCAGCGTCACCGGCTGGATCACGTGGGGATGGCCGCCTACGATCACATCAAAGCCCATATCGCACAGCTGCTGGGCGATCTGCTGCTGCTCGCCGTTGGGGCTGGTCTGGTATTCGATGCCCCAGTGGATGAACATCACCGTGGCCTCCGCACCGTCGGCCTTCATCTGCGCCAGGATCTGCTGCGCCTCCTGATAGAAGGGATCCAGCTGGGTCCCCAGGAAAGAGTTGATCAGCTGCCCGCAGGTAGACGACAGGGCGTTTTTGTTCATATAGACCACCCCGGCGGTGGGGTTATCCGGCTGGCCCTCGTAGGTGAAGCACACCATGCCCACCTTGATGCCGTTGATTTCCTCCACGGTGTAGACGGGATCGGCGGCATTTTCCCGGGTGCCCATGGCGGTCAGCCCCTTGCTGCGTACTGTTCGCACCGTGCGCAGGAAGCCATACTCACTGGTATCGTAGCAGTGGTTGTTGGCGGTGAGCAGGGCATTGAAGCCTGCCTTTTTCAGAGCGTCCACGATCTCGTCCGGGGTATTGAAGGCGGGATAGCCGGAATACTTGTAGCCCATGTCGGAGCCAGCCAGGGTGGTTTCCAGGTTGGCAACGGCATAGTCCGCCGCGCTGACATAGGGGGTGATGTATTGGAAGATGGAGTCATAATTGTAGCTTCCGTCGCTTTGCAGGCCGGAATTGGTGACGGCCAGGTGCATCAGAATGTCGCCGGTGACGGCGATGGTGGCCTGGGACACCACATGCTCCGGCTCCGGCTCAGTGGGAGGCGGCTCCGTCTCCTTGCTGCCGAACAGCCGCGCCCACAGCGATGGACGAGTCTCCTCCGGCTCGGTGGCGGGCGGGGCCGTCGGCTCCTGCTGCGGCTCCTGTGTCCCGGCGGGGGCGGTTGCCTCCAGCTGCGGCTCGGCCTGGGGGGTACCCAGCAGCAGCCGCAGGCCCAGGGAGAAGAGCACCAGCACGGCCATGACGGCCACCAGCCCGATCACCAGCCCCTTGGAGCCAGAGGGCTGCTTGCCGCTGCTGTATTTCGGTTTATGGTGTTGTGCCATATTAGCCTCCTTGCTGCATCAGCGGCTGCTTATCCAGCAGGTACAGCACCGAGTGGAACACCTCTCCGCCCAGCAGATACACCCTGGGCACCCGGCGGCTGATGCCGCATACAAATTCATAGTTGAAGCTGTCGCCCTGGGCGGCGATCTCCTCCACGGAGATATTCAGGTCCCCGCTCTTTCCCACCAGCACCACGGTATCATTCAGGGCGGCGTCGGGGATTTCCGTCACGTCCACCATCATTTGGTCCATGCAGATGCGCCCCAGGATGGGGGCCTTTTTGCCCCGGATCAGCACGTAAAACCGTCCGGAGAGATTCCGGCGGTAGCCGTCGGCATACCCCACGGGGACCGTGGCCACCCGGGTGGGCCGGGTGGTGGTGTAGGTGCCGCCGTAGCCGATCTCCCGGCCCGGCTCCAGGGTTTTCAGATGGGTAATCCGGCTCTCCCATCGCAGGGCGGGGCGAAGATCAAGGACGGAAGGGTCCACCTCCGTGCTGGGATACATGCCGTAGGTGACGATGCCGGAGCGCACCAGCTCATACTTGCAGTGGAAATTCATTACGCCGGCGGAATTGTCCAGATGCCGCAGCCGGATCGTTACGCCCCGGCTGTGCAGCATTTCGTCGAACTGGTCAAACAGCGCGGCCTGATGCCTGGCCCGGGTCAGGTCGGCGCAGTCGGCGGTGGCCAGGTGGCTGAACAGCCCCTCGGCCTCCACATTGGGTAGCGCCGCGATCCTGGCGCAGATATCCGCTTCCTCCGGGGTCACCTGGAAGCCGATGCGGCTCATGCCGGTGTCCACGGCAATGTGGAATTTGGCGGTCATGCCCAGCGCCGTCGCCGCCTGGGACAGGGCCAGCGCATCCTCATAGCGGAAAATGGCGGGGCGGATGCCCTGCCGGATGGCCTCCGGGAAGGCGGCCACAGGGGTGTAGCCCAGAATCAGAATGGGCTTTTCGATCCCCGCCTGCCGCAGCTCCAGCGCCTCCAGAATAGAGCTGACGCCGAAAAAGGCACAGTCGCCGTCGATATGCCGGGCGATCTCCACCGCCCCATGACCATAGGCATCCGCCTTGATGATCGCCATCACCGGAACCCCGGCCCGCTCATGCACCGCCCGGATATTGTGCCGAATGGCATCCAGATCAATAATCAGCTGTGTGGAATCAAGATTCAAAGAATATCATCCTTCACTTTGGAAAGTTTCTCCTTATTATAGCATAAAAAAACCAAAAAGCAAATTAATAAAAAACTAAGGCAACACCGCGCAATTGTGTCTGCGAGCCGCAGCCGTCTTTTTGCCCCACT
>USEU01000023.1 GCA_900553805.1 uncultured Eubacteriales bacterium | reverse complement strand
TTGAGCCAAAAATCCAGGCTGGGGCTTCTTGCCAAATTGTGCGGTGTTGCCTTAGTGCAAACGCTATAAAGAGTTTGCACCTTTTTTTATTTATCATAAAGGATAATTAAGGAAAAAACAAGACGGCTTTTTGAACATCCTGTAAATGTTTGGATGGCCATTTGCGGCGCCTTACTCCTTTTCCGTGTAATACTGCGCCTGGGCGTTCCAGAGGGCGGCATATTTTCCGTCCACCTGCGCAAGCAGGGTCTCATGCGTTCCGTGCTGGACGATTTTTCCTTCATCAAATACCAGAATATCGTCGCAGAAGCGGCAGGAGGCAAGACGGTGGCTGATGTAGATCGCTGTTTTCCCGCCGGAGATCTCATTGAATTTCTGATAGACCTCATACTCTGAAACGGGGTCGAGGGCGGCGGTGGGTTCATCCAGGACGATGAAGGGCGCGTTTTTGTAAAGCGCCCGGGCAATGGCGATCTTCTGCGCCTCGCCGCCGGAAATTTCCACGCCGTTGGTGTCGTAGTCGTGATACAGGCAGGTATCCAGCCCCTCCGGCATTTCAGAAAGCCGCTGGCCGAAGCCCGCCTCGTCCAGGCACCGCTCCGCGCGGGAACGGTCATAGGCCGCCCCGGCGGCCACATTCTGCCCAAGGGAGAAGGCAAACAGCTGAAAATCCTGGAATACCACGGAAAAGATGGAAAGATACTCCTGGTAATCGTATTTCCGAATGTCTACACCGTTGAGTAGGATCACGCCCTCGGTGGGGTCATACAGCCGGCACAGCAGCTTAATAAAGGTGGTCTTGCCGCTGCCGTTCATGCCCACCACCGCCAGCTTTTCTCCGATCCTGAATTTCAGGCTCACATGGCGCAGGGCATACGCCTCGCTGCTGGGATATTTGAAGGATACGTCCCGGAATTCGATGCTGTAATCATTGTCGTCCCGCTTCTCCACGGACAGCGTGCCCTGATACATGGGATTGGGGATATCGAAATAACCGAAGAAGCGCTTGATATATTCGTGGTTAATGAGGGACAGCTGCACGGCGCTGACCAGGCCGGAGACGGCCTCCAGCAGGAGCATCACGCAGGATACATACCGGGCGATGGAGCCGACGGACAGCCCACCCGCCAGGGATGCATAGATCAGCAGCAGATAGACGCCAAAGCGCAGAAAATAATTCATCACCGTGGAGATGAGCTTCAGCCCGGCCCGGCGCATCTGCGACCGCTCCTCATCGTCGCAGATGGAGCCATAGACCTCGTCGCCCATGTAGGCCGCCAGGGGCTTTTCCATCCCGTACAGGCGGATGTCCTTCCCGCTGGTGTAATGGTTGAAATAATTCACAAGCTTGTTCAGAAGTGTATTAAAGAATGTACAGCCGGAAATATACTCCATCCGCAGCCTTGAGGACTTTTCGTTGATCCTGATCCCCACGGCAACGGTGAGCAGGGTGCCAAAGGCAAAGGCAAGCTTTGCCCACAGGGGAATGCTCCCAATGGTGAAAAACGAAACGGTCAGGCAGACCGAAGCGAGAATGCGGGTGAGGTTGGCGGTATATTCCCCGATGCACCTTATCAGGTAGAAGAGGTTATAGCCCGTGGTGCATTCATCGGCAATGCGCTGCTTCAGAAGCGCGACCTCCCGGTCCTCGATGGATGCGTAGGCCAGCTCCATGGACTTTTCCGAAAACAGCCAGTTATAGCCACAGCCGGTCAGCTGCTGATTGCCGATCTCCTGCTGGGCCTTCAGCAGCGAACCGATCAGGCTGAGAAGTGCGGCAAGGCCCACGGTCAGCGACGCATAGAGCGCCAATACCCGGATGCCCGCCCCAACGCTCAGCGCGTCGATCAGCCGGGCGGAGAAATAGATGGGCACATAGGGCGTGATCGCCGTGACAATGCTTCCAAGGGCCAGGGAAACAAGATACCGGCGGCTCATGGAATACAGCAGCCGGATGCCGCGGCGGCTGATCTGCATATGTTCTTTCAGGGTCATTGCGGCTCGCCTCCTTTGTAATCGTCCCGATACCAGCAGCTTTGGATCTCATAGAGCTTTGCGTATTCTCCGCCCAGGGCGATCAGCTCATCGTGACTGCCTGCCTCAATGATGCGGCCATCCTTTAAAAAGAGAATGCGGTCGCAGAAGCGGGTGGACGCAAGGCGGTGGGAGATGAACAGCGAGGTCTTGCCCTGGGTCATGTCCCGGTATTGAAGATAGATCTCATTTTCCGCAATGGGGTCGAGAGCGGCAGTCGGCTCGTCCAGCACCAGTACCGGCGCGTCCTTATAAAGCGCCCGGGCCATCATCAGCTTCTGGGCCTCGCCGCCGGAAAGGGCGATGCCGTCCTTGTTGACCTGCTTGTCCAGCCGGGTATCCACACCCAGCGGCAGGGAATCCAGCTTCCTGCCAAGCCCGGCCCGGCGCATGCAGCTTTCCGCCCGGGCCTTGTCCACCCGGTCGCCAAGGTCGCAGGCGACGGTTTCGGCCAGGGAAAAGAACGCCGTCTGCACATCCTGAAACACCGGGGAAAACAGCTTGTAATATTCCTCCCGGGTGAAATCACCCACCGGCACGCCGTCAATGCGCACTTCGCCGGAGGTGGGCATGTACAGCCCGCACAGGAGCTTGACCAGGGTCGTCTTGCCCGCGCCGTTGGCGCCCACCAGGGCCACCCGCTCCCCGGGATGGAGGGTGAGGGAGATATCGCGGAGCGTGTCCGCTTCCGCGCCGTCATAGCGGAAGGAAACATGGTCAAATGTGATCTCCGGGGCGTGACCCAGATGCTTTGAGGCGAGGGCCTTGCCGGTCCCGTTGCCGTCGGGCAGGTCGAGGTATTCCCTGAAATCGCAGAGCACCAGGCTCACGGTCTGCATTTCGTTCCAGGCGGACATGATATTGCCCACATAGGTGGCAAATTCGGAGATGGCGGCAAAGTACAGCACGAACTGGTCAACCGTAATTTCCCCGTGAATTGCCATCGAAATGAGCACCGCATACGCAGTGCCGTCGCGCAGAAGGATGATCCCCAGATCGGCAAGCCGGGTCAGAAACTGCCGGGCGCTCAGCTTTTTCTGCCAGGAGATCGTCTCATCCGAAAGCGCCCGGTACATCCCCCGCAGCCAGTCCGCCATGCCGTATATGCGGACATCCTTCGCGGCGGTGAAGTCCTCGGCGCGATCCGCAACGTACTGAAGCTTCTGGGTGATGTCCGCCCGCTGGGGACGGGTACTGTATTCATATTTATTGTAGGCGCGGACACAGAGCCAGTTGACCATCGGGCATACCGTCAGCAGCACCACCAGCCAGGGGCTGACAAAGGAGATTACTGTGCCGAACAGCCCATAGCAGAGCAGATTTGTCAGAAGCTCCATTCCCTGCTGGGGCATTTCCAGCAGGGGGCATTTTCCGTACTGCATCCATGTGGCGCTTTCCGCCCGCCCCAGAAGGTCGCGGGTGGCTTTCTTCTCATAGGTCTCGTAAAAACAATGCATGGACTTCTGATACAGGCGCACACTTTGGCGGAAGCGGTAGCGGCTCATATACGCCTGCTGCACCGTAGCGCAGAACTCCTTCAGCGCCGTAGCGACCAGCGTCGCGCCCAGCAAAAGGCCCACCGCGATCGCGGCATGGAGGAAAGTCTGCTTGGCCGTTACTTCCGAAACCACCAGGGCGGGAAGTTGAATTTGCGTCCACGCGAGAAATACCGTAAGCGGCACGGCGGCCGCCATCAGCCAGAAGGACTTCGGCGTGCCTCTGAGCATCTCCCGGAAGCTCCAGATGGCATTGCTCCATGCGGAACGATAGGGCTTCTTTTTATTTGCTTCTTTCAAAGGAAATCGCTCCTTTCCCGTTTATGGCCACAGGATAACACGGCCGCCTGGCAAAAAGGAAATTCGTGCACCAACTGCATCCAGCGGTACACGAATTGCAATTACGGCACGGCGGGAACGAGAAATTCCGACGTGAAAGCGCCGTCCTCGCTGTTGTATTTCACCCAGCCGCCATGCTGCCGGACGATGGCCTCGGCCCGGTGCAGGCCGAACCCATGGGCGCCGGATTTCCCTGTTTTGAACAGGGAGCCAATCTTTGCCTGCTTTTTCCCGGCGCTGTTGAGCAGGTAGAAATAGAGCATATTGCCCTTGATCCGCAGGGTCAGGCGGAGAAACTTTTCCCCCTCCGCCTTCCGGCAGGCTTCAATGGCGTTGTCCAGCAGATTTCCGATGACAATGCTCAGCTCCAAATCGGACAGGGTCAGTTCCCTGGGAAGATTTGCCTGCACCGTGACCGCAATGCCCTCCGCCCGGGCCTGGGCGATCTTGGCGGAGAGAATGGCATCCACGGTCACGTTGCCCGTTTTCAGCAGGGTATCCACGCCTTGCAGATTCCTGTCCAGCTGCTCGATGTAGGCGATGGCCCGGTCGACTTCGCCGGCCTCCAGCTGCCCCTTGAGCGTCTGCAAATGGTGGTGGAAGTCGTGCTTGTAGCCGCGCATTTCGCTGTGGATGCTCCGAACCTCGTCCAGATGCCGCCGCGCCTGCTCCTCCTGCATTTCCACCAGCTTCAGATAAGTTCGTTTCAGCATAGGCTTCCCTCAGTTCCGGGCGATAAAGGCCCGGTTGATCTCGTCGTATTTCCCCCGCGCCAGCGGGAGCTCCGCGCCGTTTTTCAATGTGACCGACGTCCGGCTGATGCGAACGACCGCTTTCAGATTGACAAGGTAGGAGCGGTGGGTTCGGAAAAAGTCGGCGCTGAGGCGCTGCGCAAAGGCGGAAATGTTTTCCTTGGCGCGGTATTGCTTTGCTTCTGTGTAAATTGCCAGGTCGTGCAGGAAGGATTCCGCATAGAGGATATCCGCCTCGTAGAGCCTGATGGTATCTCCCTCGCAGGCGATCATGACAAAGGGCGGCTCCGTGGCAAGCTTATCCGCGGCGCGGGTGAGGACGGCGGAAAGCTTATCTGTATCAACCGGCTTGATCAGGTAGTGCAGCGCGTCCACCTCATAGCCCTCGCCCACGAATTCAAAATGAGAGGTGATAAAGACGATCTCCGCCTTGCAGCCCTCCGCGCGAAGCAGCTTGGCAAGCTGAATGCCATCCATATCCTTCATTTCAACATCCAGAAGCAGAATGTCAAAGCTTTCGTCACCCTTGTAGGCAAACCAGAATGCTTCCGCGCTCCCAAAGCAATCAATTCTGCAATTTGCGCCGACGGCCTCCGCCCACTGGGCCGCAATGCTTTTCAGCTGCCCGGCCTGCGCCGCGTCGTCGTCGCAAATGGCAATATGGTATGACATGATCTCCACCTCCGGCCGGATGAATGATACCCTATTATAGCAGAAAGCACCGTCCATTTCAACGTGACGGAAGACATAAGGAACCTCTGAATCAATCGTCTGTGGCTGGACAGCTGGTGAAAAATCTCTCGCTGCCAGCTCTTGCTGATTTAATCAGAGGCTCCTTAAAGAATACTTAAGCATTGGATGTGTTGATTTTTCATAGGGGATGGATTATGATAGAGCGGACAAGAAAGACTTCATATGGAGGATTTTGTGATGAAGAAAATTGCCGCATGGGCTCTGGCGTTCTGCCTGCTGCTGGCGCTGACGGCCTGCTCCCAGAATGAGAGCCATGTGTTTGTACAGAAGGTGTCCGACCTTTCCGCCATGGGCGGCATCGCCCCCACCGATCGGTTCAGCGGCATCGTGGTGTCCGAAAGCGTGACGGAGATCAAGAAGGACAGCGACAAGGTGATCGACCAGGTCTATGTCAAGCAGGGCGACGACGTGAAGGAGGGGCAGCAGCTTTTCTCCTATGATACCGAGCAGCTCCAGCTGACCCTGGACAAGCAGCGCCTGGAGGCGGAGCAGCTGCAATCGTCCATCGAGAGCTATACCGAGCAGATCACCCAGCTGGAGAAGGACCGGGACAGAACCTGGTCTTCCTCCGACAAGCTGAAATACACCCTCCAGATCCAGACCAACCAGATCGACCTGAAGGAATCGGAGCTGAAGCTGAAGACCAAGCAGTCCGAGGTGCAGAAGTCCGAGCACCTTTTGGCCAACGCCGTGGTCACGTCCCCGGTGGATGGCCGCATCACCTCTCTGGGGGACGGCCAGACTGATGAAAACGGTAACCCCAAGCCCTACATCACCATCCAGCAGACCGGCACTTTGCGCGTCAAGGGCACCCTGAATGAGATGCAGCGGGGCGCTGTCCAGGAGGGCAACCGCATCCGCATCGAGTCCCGGGTGGATCCCAGTGCGGTCTGGACGGGCACCGTGACCCTGGTGGACTATGAGAATCCCAACCAGAGCAGTGGCAACCGCTATACGTCCAGCTCTTCCGATGATATGAGCAATTCCACCAAGTACCCCTTCTATGTGGAGCTGGACAGCAGCGACGGAATGCTCCTGGGCGAGCACGTGTACCTGAGCGTGGAGCAGGAGGAATCCTCCGAGCCCCTGGAGGGCCTGACCCTGGGCAGCGCTTTCGTCTGCTTCGATGAAGAGGGCAATTCCTACGTCTGGGCGGACAACGGCCAGGGCAGGCTGGAAAAGCGCACCGTGGAGCTGGGCGATTACGACGGCATGATGGATGTCTATCAGATCCTGTCCGGCCTGAGCGAGACGGACTATGTGGCTTACCCGGACGAGGCCACCTGCATCGAGGGCGCGCCCACCACCAAAACGGAGCAGGGAGGAGCGCGGAGCCAATGACCATCCTGAAGCTTACCGATATCTGCAAGGATTATATGCAGGGCAAGCAGTCCGTCCGGGTGCTGAAGCACATCAACCTGACGGTGGAGCAGGGGGATTATCTTGCCATCATGGGCCCCTCCGGCTCCGGCAAGACCACGCTGATGAATATCATCGGCTGCCTGGACGTGCCCACCTCCGGCACCTATGAGTTGAACGGCAAGGACCTGCACAACAGCAGCGACAACGCTCTGGCGGACATCCGCAACAAATACATCGGCTTTGTGTTCCAGAGCTTTAACCTGATGCCCAAGCTGGACGCGATGGACAATGTGGCCCTGCCTCTGCTGTATGCCGGGGTCCCGCTGAAGGAACGCCGGGCCAGAGCCGTGAAAGCCCTGAATTCCGTGGGGCTGGGGGAGCGCATCCACTTCCGCCCCAACCAGCTCTCCGGCGGCCAGTGCCAGCGGGTGGCCATTGCCCGGGCCATCGTGACCAAGCCCACCCTGCTGCTGGCGGACGAGCCCACCGGCGCGCTGGACACCAAGGCGGGCAATCAGATCATGGAAATTTTCCGCAGCCTGAGCAATGAGGGCATGACCATTATTATGATCACCCATGAGCCGGCCATTGCGGCGTGCGCCGACAAGACCTACCACATTCTCGACGGCGAGCTGCTGGTAAAAGGAGATGAAACCGAACATGCGAAAGCTTAAGAAAACGCTGATCATTCTGGCCATTGTGGCCGTGGTGGGCTGCGGCGGCTTCTTTGGGTGGAAGTATTTCCGCCAGAGCAGCGCCGCCCCGGTGAAGGTGCTCCCTTTCAGCTTTGTGGGCATGACCGAATACTGGGGCGACTCCCGGGAGAGCTACGGCCCCGTCACCACCGATAAGATCCAAACCGTCTACCTGTCCGATACCCAGACCGTCTCCAAGATCCTGGTGAAGGAGGGGCAGGAGGTAAAGAAGGGCGACCTGCTCATGAGCTTCGATACCAGCCTGTCCCAGCTGGAGCTGGAGCGCAAGAAGCTGGAGATCCAGAAGAATCAGATGGATCTGGACGATGCCAATAAGGAATTGCAGCGCATCAGCTGGATGGTGCCTATGGGCACCCCGCCGACGGAGCCGGAGACCGAGCCGACGGAGCCGGATCTGGGCCGCCTGCTGGCGGGGGAATATGAGCTGTTCCGGGAGGGGCACGACGGCTCCTCCGAAAGCGCCGCCTTTATCAGCTGGATCCCCGGCGGCCAGGTGGTCACCCGGAGATTTCTGCTGATAATGGGCGGGTGCACCCCGGTCCAGTTTACCCACACCCCGGCGGAGCTGACCCTGACCGTCTACCCCGCCGACGCGGACACCAATTCCGCCATTGCCCCGGAGGCAGACGGGACCTACCTGCTCCTGCCCGGCGAATATGCCTATGAGGCCGCCGCCGGGGATCACGAACCGGCCCGGGGCCGCTTCACCGTTCCAAAGCAGACGGATCCTTTCACCGTGGACATCACCCTGACCCCGCCTGCCACGGAGCCGACGGAAACAGAGCCAACGGAGACGGAACCCACGGAGGAACCCACGGAAGCACCCACCGAGAACCCCACGGAGCCGACCAATCCCAGCAGTCCCACGAGCCCCACGGAACCGAGCAATCCGACCGATCCCACGGTCCCCAGCGATCCCACGCAGCCCTCCAGCGAGCCTTCTCAGCCCGCTGCTGAGAAGACGGTGGTCCGCTTCATCCGCAACCCGGAGAACATGACGCTGGTGGTATTCCCCAAAGGAAAGGACACTGACGCCGCCATCGAGGCAGAGGCGGATAAGACCTATCGGCTTCTGCCCGGCGAATACACCTATCAGGCCTCTGCCGAGGGCTATGATACGGAAACAAAGGATTTCACAGTCCCTGAGCAGGCAGGGGTGGAGATGACCATAACCCTGACGCTCAGTGCCGCTCCCGTTACCGAGACACCCACAGAGAAGCCCACGGAAACTGCCGCTGAGACGCCGCCCACTCCTGCCCCGGAGGATCCCCCGGTGCCGGCGCCTGCCCAGGAGGAACCGTCGCCCGCGCCGGTTCCCGAGGCGCCCATGGCGGAGGAACCCGTTGCGCCGCCTGCCCCAGAGACCGCGGAGCTGACCGGCGAAGAGGGACTGATCGAGTTCGCCGCGGTTGAGCCGGGGGTCGTCCCCACCGGCAGCCAGGCGCGGCCCGCCACCTGCCAGCCCTATTATGTGATCTTCAAGATCACCCGGGAGAACCGGCTCAAGGGAGATATCCTGGGCTGGATCGGCCTGCACGTGTATTCCGACGGAAGCTTTACCTTCTTTAACGCCTCCATGAACGAGGATTTCAGCATCCCCGTGGAGCCTACGGTGCCCACTGAGCCGGAGCCGGAGATCGACTACATCGGCAGCGGCTACACCTATACCCAGATCCAGGCCATGAAGGAGGAACAGCTCCAGAAGATCAAGGATCTGGAGCTGAAGCTGAAGCTGGCCAACGCCGAGCTGAAGATCATGCAGAAGGAGCTGAGCGACGGCAACATCTATGCCGAGCAGGACGGAAAGGTGATCTCCGTGCTGACGGAGGAAGAGGCCAAGCTGAATTCCCAGCCCATCATTAAGGTGACCGGCGGCGGTGGATACTACATCGATGCCAGCGTCAGCGAGCTGGAGCGCAGCGACATGAAGGTGGGCATGGAGGTCACCGTCAACGATTGGAAGACCGGCATGACCTACACCGGCACCGTCGTCTCCGTCGGCGATATGCCCTCCTCCAGCAGCAGCTACAACGGTATGAACAACCCCAATGCGTCCAGCTATCCCTTCCGGGTGTTCGTGGACGAGAGTGCCGACCTGCAGGCGGGCAATTACGTCAGCGTCCAGTATTCCACTGGCGAGCAGACGGGTATTTATCTGGAAAAGGCATTCCTGCGCACGGACAATGGCAGAAGCTACGTCTATGTCCTGGGCGAGAACGGCCTGCTGGAGCAGCGCACCGTCCAGGTGGGCCGGAATCTCAACGGCTACTATGTGGAGATCCTGGACGGCCTGACCGAGGATGACATGGTCGCCTTCCCCTATGGCAAGAACGTCAAGGCTGGCGCTCCCGCCGAAGAGGGCGACTACTCCGACCTCTACGCCTGATAGGGGGGAATACCATGTTTGAGAATATTCGGCTTGCCTTTCAGGGCGTGTGGAGCCACAAGATGCGCAGTATGCTCACCATGCTTGGCATCATCATCGGCATCGCCGCCATCATCACCATTGTCTCCACCATCAAGGGCACCAACGAGCAGATCAAGGAGAACCTGATCGGCGCGGGCAACAATGTGGTCACCGTGGCGCTGAACCAGAACGGATACACCTTTGACGCCTCCTGGAATGACATCCCCTCCTGCGTCCGCCCCATTACGGAGCAGACCCGCCAGGAGCTGGAGCAGCTGAGCGGCGCGGAGAAGGTGACCCTCTTCTACTCCCGCAGCTATGCCGACTCCGTGTACTATCAGAACACCCAGTATAACGGCAACCTGTACGGCGTGGATACCCACTATTTCAGCGCCTACGGCTATCAGGTGCGGCAGGGCAGAGGCTTTACGGAGGCGGACTATGAGAACTTCCGCAAGGTCGCCATTGTGGACGCCAATGCCATCGCCATGCTGGGCATAGAGGGCAACCCCGTCGGCGCTGCACTGGAGATTCAGGGGGATGTGTATACCATCGTGGGCGTGGTGGCCATGGCCCAGGAGTTCACGCCCACCATCACCTCCATGCAGGATTACCAGATGTTCGTGGGCAACGCCTCCGGCGCGATCTATCTTCCCAGCGCGGTCTGGCCGGTGGCCTACCGATTTGACGAGCCGCAGAATGTGGCCATCAAGGTGGAGAGCACCGATGTGATGACCACCGTGGGCAAGAGTGCCGCTGACCTGCTCACCGAGCGCCAGATCGTGGGCACCGATACGGGCTTCGATTACCGCAGCCAGGACATGCTGGAGCAGGCCCAGCAGCTGCAGAAGATGAGCCAGTCCACCAATACCCAGCTGATCTGGATCGCCAGCATTTCCCTGCTGGTGGGCGGCATCGGCGTGATGAACATCATGCTGGTATCCGTCACGGAGCGTACCTCCGAGATCGGCCTGAAAAAGGCCATCGGCGCGAAGAAACGCAGAATTCTGATGCAGTTTCTGACGGAGGCCGCCGTGCTTACCAGTCTGGGCGGCGTGATTGGCGTGGCCACCGGCATCGGCCTGGCGGAGCTGATCTCCCGGATGATGGAGATCCCCGTGGCCATCAGTCTGCCGGCCATCGGTGTCAGCGTGGCCTTCTCCACGCTGATCGGCGTGGTCTTCGGCCTGCTCCCCGCCACCAAGGCAGCCAACCTGAACCCCATCGAGGCCCTGCGCAGGGATTAAACGCGCTTCTTTTCAGCGCGCCGCATTTTGCGGTGCGCTGAATTTCTGCAATTGTCCGAACTTGTAATTTCCGGCTGATTGTGGTATAATTCCTCAAAAGTTGTTTGTTGTGTCAATAATTGGAGGCTTCTTTGATATGAGACGATTTGCAAGGCCTGCGCTGACCTTGTTTCTGGCGGCGCTGCTGCTCAGTGGGTGCGACGGCCTGGGGATGCAGGAGACCACCGAACCGACCAAGGTGGAGCGCATTTCCATGATGGTGGATGAAAATACCATCCTGGATATGGAGCGGGATTACCCGGACCTGAAATATGCCGACCTGAGCGGCAGCGAGTGCTATCAGGCCATTGCTGCCTACGCCGCCCGCAATCCCCAAGTGCAGGTGCGCTACCTTGTCCGCCTGGGCGCCATGGCGGCCGCGCCGGATGCCCAGAGCCTGGAGCTGGAGCCGGGGGACTATGACTACCAGACGCTGCTGCGCAATCTGGCCTATCTGCCCCAGCTGCAAAAGGTGACGCTCCACAATGCGGCCCTGGAGCCCAGCGAGCTTCAGACGCTCCGGCAGGCCTATCCCAATGTGGAATTTGTGTCAGGGCTGAATTTCTGCGGCATTCCCTGCGACAGCGAGACCCAGACGCTGGACCTGTCCTCCCTCAGCCCGGAGCAGGTGCTGGAGAACGCGCCCACGCTGGCAGTCCTCTCCAACCTGGCGGAGATCCAGCTGATGGCCGCCGACGGCACCACTGCCTTTACCCTGGAGCAGGCAGCCCAGCTCCAGGCCGCGATGCCCCAGGTGCTGCTGCGCTTCTCCTTTGACCTGTTCGGCAAGCGGGTCAGCACCACCGATGCGGAGATCAGCTATGCCAACCAATACATCGGCAATCAGCCCGGCGCGCTGGACACCCTGCGCATGGCCCTGTCCGTGCTGCGGGGGTGCGACCGCCTGGTGCTGGACAACTGCCACTTCACCAACGAGGAGCTGGCCCAGGTGCGCGACGAATTCCGGGACACCACCAAGGTGGTGTGGCGGATCTGGTTCGGCAAGGGCGGCTGCCTGACAGACCGCAAGGTGATCCGCCATGTGTACAATCTGTACGATTCCAACAGCGCCGACCTGATCTATTGCGAGGACGCGGAGTTCCTGGATTTTGGCCACAACGAGATTTTGAAGCAGTGCGACTTCGTGGCGGGAATGCCCCATCTGCGGGCAGTGATCCTCTCCGGCTCCATGATCTCCGACCTCACCCCCTTTGAAAACTGCCCCGATCTGGAATTCCTGGAGGTCGCCTACTGCGGCTATCTGGAGGATATTTCTCCCCTGGCCGCCTGCACAAATTTGCAGCGGCTGAACATTGCCTACACCAAGGTATCGGACCTGTCGCCCCTGGACGAGCTGAACATGCAGGTCATGGTGGACGCCCGCTCCAAGACCGACGAGGCCGAGCGCGCCCGCTTTGACGATCTGCACCCCGATTGCCTGACCCAGCACACCGGCGACGTCAAGGACGACCAGCCCTATGGCTATCCCTGGCGCTACGACGAGAACGGCGACCCCAACGAATACTATGCCCTGCTGAAGGAAAAGTTCGGCTATCCCAACCCCACGGACACCCTGTACTAAGGAACCTCTGAATAAATCGCCTGCGGCTGGACAGCGGGTCTTTTGTCCCCATGCTGCGGGATGAAAAATGGGAAATACACAGAGTATTCCTCTATTTTCCACCCCTTGCCTGGGAACAAAATCCCTCACTGCCAGCTCTTGCCGATTGAATCAGAGCTTCCCTAAACCGAAAAAAGACATAGGAGAGATTTTATGATTACCAACATTGTTTTTGATATGGGCGGCGTGCTGATCCGCTGGGATACCGCCACCATGCTGCGCCAGGTGGACCTGTCCGCCGAGGACGCGGAGATCATGAACCGGGAGCTGTTCCGCACCGTGGAGTGGGTGCAGCAGGACCGGGGCATCATGACGGAGGAGGCGCTGCGCAGTGCCGTGCTGGCCCGGCTGCCCCAGCGGCTGCATCCGGCGGCGGAGACGCTGATCGGCTGGTATCACCAGTTCATTTTCCCCGTGCCCGGCATGGCGGAGTTGGTGCGGGAGCTGAAGGGAAACGGCTACCACATCTACCTGCTGTCCAACGCCAATCTGGCCCTGCGGGAGTATTTCGGGAAGATTCCCGGCTCCGAGTGCTTTGAAAAGCTGATGGTATCTGCCGAGGAGAAGCTGCTCAAGCCCGCTCACGAGATCTACGAGCGGCTGTATGAGAAATTCGGCCTGAACCCCGGCGAATGCTTCTTTATTGATGACATGCCCGCCAACGTGGAGGGTGCGCTGCGCACGGGAATGCGGGGCGCGGTGTTCCATGGGGACGTTGCCAGGCTCCGCCGGGAGCTGAACGCCGCCGGGATCCGCTGTGAGCAGTGAGGAGCCGCATCATGACATTGGAAGAGCTGAAGCAGAAAATGGATGGGGCAAACTATGTCTATGACGACGTGCTTGCCACCACCGCCTATGTGGCCCTGACCCTGGGCCGCCCGCTGCTCATCGAGGGCGCGGCCGGTGTGGGTAAGACCGAGGTGGCCAAGGTGATGGCCGCGGCCCTGGATCGGGAGCTGGTGCGGCTGCAATGCTACGAGGGCCTGGACGAGAGCAAGGCCCTTTACGAGTGGAATTACCAGAAGCAGCTGCTGTCCATCCAGGTGAATATGAATTCCACTGACCGGGAGGCGCTGACCCAGAGCCTTTTCTCCGATGAATATCTGCTGGAGCGCCCGCTGCTGAGATCCATCCGCTCCGAAAAGCCGGTGGTGCTGCTGATCGACGAGATCGACAAAGCGGACGAGGAATTTGAGGCGTTCTTGCTGGAGCTGCTGTCCGAGCAGCAGGTCACGGTGCCGGAGATCGGCACCATCCGGGCGCGGACGGTGCCCTTTGTGGTGCTCACCTCCAACCGGGCGCGGCCCCTTTCCGAGGCCCTGCGCCGCCGCTGCGCCTATCTGCACATCGATTACCCGGATATGGACAAGGAGCTTGCCATCCTGCGCCGCAAGCTGCCCCATGTGGACGACCGCCTCTGTGCCCAGGTGGCCCTGGCCGTGCAGAAGCTGCGCGGCAGCGAGGCCATTCTGAAAAAGCCCTCCATTGCCGAAACGCTGGACTGGGCGGCGGCCCTGGACGCCCTGGGCATCCGGGAACTGACCCCCGACGCCCTGCGGCAGACGGCGGGCTTTGTGCTGAAAAACAACGAGGACCTGCAGCTTTTGGAGCAGGAGCAGCAGGAAGAGCAGAAAGAGCACTGCGGCCGCTGCCAGGGACACAGCCATGGATGATGGTGTCTACCTGGAAAAGCTGTCCGCCTTTTCCCGGCTCCTGCGGCTGAAGGGTCTCACCGTCGGCCCTGCTGAGACCGCCGACGCCGCCCAGGTGCTCACCACACTGGGGCTGGCGGACCGGCAGACGGTGAAGACCGCCCTGCGCACGGTGTATGCCAGCTCCCGGGAGGAGCAGCTGACCTTTGACGGCGTGTTTGACGGCTTCTTCATTTCCGAGGAAGCCATGCGCCGCCAGGCTCAGGAGCAGATGCGGCAGGAGCAGGCCATGGAGGAGCGCCGCCGGGAGGCGGAGCAGGAGCTGGAGCAGGTAGGAGACCAGGCCAGGCTCAGCCAGCAGCAGCGGCAGACCTACATGACCATGCCGGAGGAGGCCCGGAAGCGGCTGCGGGACTTTGTGGAGCGCTACAAGTCCAATATGGAGCGGAACCCTGGCCTTTACAGCGAGTTCATCCATTCTGTGTTTACCAAATCCATCCTGGAGCAGCAGATGCTCCTGGAGACCGCCGGGGAGAACTGCATGGATGCCGACCCGGAGGTAGGCATCCTCTACCGGGACCTGGGGGAATTCCGGGATACGGAGATTCCCAAAGCCATCTCCATCATTCAGAGCATTGCCAAGCAGATCAACGGCGAGCTGTCCTCCAAGCGACGGAACGCCCATTCCGGCAAGCTGGATTTCCGCCGCACCATCCGAAAGGGACTGGAGACCGGCGGGAGCTTCCGCACCCTGCGCTACCGCAAAAAACGCGCCCACCGGAAGCGCTTGGTAATCCTGTGCGATGTTTCCGGCTCCATGATCCAGTTCTCAGAATTTGCTCTGCGGCTGATCCAGTCGCTGAACCAGGTGTCAGAGAGCTCCAATGTGTTCCTGTTTTCCGAGCGATTGGTGGAGGCGGACGCCCACTGCCTGCACAATATGGATTCTTTCCGCGCCTTCGTCCGGGATTCCGGCATTTACGGCCGGGGCACCGACCTGGGCACAGCCCTGCAGGAGATATGCGCCATCCGTCCGCCTGTTTTGGGACAGGGGGCTACGCTGCTGATCCTGTCCGATACCAAGACCATCGACCAGAACCGGGCCGTGGCCGCCGTGCTGGAGGCCAAGCGGCAGTCCGGGCGGGTGATCTGGCTGAACCCTGTGCCGGAGGGCAAGTGGCAGTATCTGCACAGCGTCCAGACCATGGCCGCCCTGGTGCCCATGCTCAGCTGCTCTACCCTGCGGGAGCTGGCCGACGCCTGCCGCAGACTCAGAAATTTGTAAAAAAGCAAAGGAACCTCTGAATAAATCGTCTGCGGCTGAGCAGCGGATCTTTTTCCCCAGCTGTGCAGTATCAAAAGCGGGAAATATAGCGCAGCCGTTGCCAGCGTAAGCTGGCTTACGGATGCGGCATACCCCTTGCGGGTACATACAGTATTCCGCCACTTTTGATACTTTCATCTGGTGAAAAATCTCTCGCTGTCAGCTCTTGCCGATTTAATCAGAGTTTCCAAAAGCGGCAACCTGCCCAAATCCAGGCATGGATGAGGGCAGGTTCTTGTATACTGCAATGAATTGAAATTTTAAATGGCTTTTATCAAAAATATCGATTGACATAAGGAAGGACAAGTGCTATATTATCCCCATCAAGCAAGCCCGCCCAAAAGGCGGGGATCAAAGGAGAGATATCACATGAAAAAGATCATTGCCCTTGTCCTTGCTGCCGTTCTGGTGCTGGGGATGGCCTCCGCCGTCACCGCCAAGGCAGAGGAGAAGACCTATACCGTGGGCATCTGCCAGCTGGTGCAGCATGCCGCGCTGGACGCCGCCACGGAAGGCTTTATGGATGCCCTGACGGAAAAGCTGGGCGACAACGTAAAGTTTGACCTGCAAAACGCCCAGGGCGAGTCCACCACCTGCTCCACCATCGTCACCGGCTTTGTGGCCAATGAGTACGACCTGATCATGGCCAACGCCACGCCCGCGCTGCTGGCTGCCGTCTCCGCCACCGACACCATTCCCATCCTGGGCACCTCCGTCACCGACTACGCCACAGCCCTGGCCATTGATGACATGGATGCCTCCGTTGGCACCGGCATCAATGTCTCCGGCACCTCCGACGGCGTTCCTGCCCAGATGTATGCGGATACCGTGATGGAGCTGGTGCCCGAGGCCAAGAGCGTTGCCGTGCTGTACTGCTCCGCGGAGCCCAACTCCGTGCTCCAGGCCGACCAGTTCATCGCCTGCATGGACGAGCTGGGCGTGGACACCACCGTGTACACCTTCACCGATTCCAATGATATCCAGGCGGTGGTTACCTCCGCCGTCGAGGGCGCGGACGCCATGTACATCCCCACCGACAATACCGCTGCCTCCAACATGACCATCATCAGCAATGTCTGCACCGCCGCCGGCCTGCCCGTGATCTGCGGTGAGGAGGGCATGTGCGGCGCGGGCGGTCTGGCCACCGTGTCCATCAGCTACTACGACATCGGCCATGTCTGCGGCGAGATGGCCTATGACATCCTGGTCAACGGCGCGGATGTTTCCACCATGCCCATCGGCTACGCGGCATCCCCCGCCAAGAAGTACAACCCCGATTTCGCGGATGCCATTGGCTTTGAGATGCCCGAGGGCTACGAGGCCATCGAAACGGAGTAAGGACAGACAGAAACAGAATAAACTCCCGGCAACCAACCTTGCCGGGGGCTTTTCTGCTGAATAAGAGGGGGTCTTCGGTAAAGCGGAGACCTACAATGTAGGAGGTTCATCCATGCTGAGTTCTCTCGCGGTATCCATTCCCGAATACTTTGCTTCCCTTAAATTTTCCGCGCTGCTGCGCGCCCTTCCCGGCGGCGTGGCCCAGGGCCTGATCTGGGGCGTGCTGGCGCTGGGCGTGTTCCTGACGTTCCGCATGCTGGGTGTGTCCGACCTGACGGTGGACGGCAGTATGGCCACCGGCGGCGCGGTGTGCATCATGCTGGTGATGGCGGGGGTCAATCCCCAGCTGGCGCTGCTGGCCTCCTTCCTGGCGGGCATGGCGGCGGGCGTGATCACCGGGTTCCTGCATACCAAGCTGGGCATCCCGGACATCCTGGCAGGCATCCTGACCCAGATCTCCCTGTATTCCATCAATCTGAACATTATGGGCAAGGCAAACCAAGCGGTGAACGTCAACAAGGTCTCCTTCCTCTTTACCTCCAATGCCAAGCTGCTCAGCCGCACCATCTGGATCGTGCTGGGGGTGTGCGTGGCCCTGGTGGTGGCGCTGTACCTGTATCTGGGCACCGAGCATGGCTCCGCCCTGCGGGCCACCGGCATCAACGGCAACATGGCCCGGGCCCAGGGCATTAACACCAACCGCATGAAGGTTATCGGCCTGGCGCTGAGCAATGGCCTGGTGGCGCTGTCCGGCGGCATCATGTCCCAGTACCAGGGCTTTGCGGATGTGAAGATGGGCACGGGCGCCATCGTTATCGGCCTGGCCGCCGTGATTATCGGCGAGGTGCTGGGCGAGGCGCTGCTGGGCAGACATATGAATTTCATGGTGCGCCTGGCCTTTGTGGTGCTGGGCAGCGTGATCTACTATGTGGTGTATGTGCTGGTCCTGTGGCTGAAATTCCCGCCGGACGACATGAAGCTGCTCACCGCCATCGTGGTGGCCATCTTCCTGGCGGTGCCCAATCTGCGGGCGGCCAAGCGCAATTCCTTTGGCCGGATCGCCAAACAGAACGCCCGGGCAGCCAAAGGCAGT
Source organism: uncultured Eubacteriales bacterium (assembly GCA_900553805.1). GTDB lineage: Bacteria > Bacillota > Clostridia > Oscillospirales > Oscillospiraceae > Faecousia. The sequence goes on along the minus strand of USEU01000023.1, from coordinate 10,291 downwards.
GGGGAGGACTGAGCCATGCTGGAAATCAAGAACGTATACAAGACCTTCAACGCCGGCACCATCAACGAGAAGAAGGCGCTGCAAAATCTGAGCCTGACCCTGCAAACCGGCGATTTCTGCACCGTCATTGGCGGCAACGGCGCGGGCAAGTCCACCATGCTCAATGCCGTCTCCGGCGTCTGGCCGGTGGATTCCGGCGCGATCCTCATTGACGGGGTGGATATCTCCGGCCTGTGCGAATACAGGCGCGCTCCGTTCCTGGGCCGTGTGTTCCAGGATCCCATGAACGGCACCGCCGCCGACATGCAGATCGTGGAGAATCTGGCCCTGGCCGCCCGCCGGGGGCAGAAGCGCAGCATGTTCCGCTGGGGCGTGCCCAAGGCGGATATGGAAAAATACCGGGACATGCTGAAGACCCTGGACCTGGGCCTGGAGGACCGGCTGACTACCAAGGTGGGCCTGCTCTCCGGCGGCCAGCGCCAGGCGCTGACGCTGCTGATGGCCACGCTGCAAAGGCCCAAGCTCCTGCTGCTGGATGAGCACACCGCCGCCCTGGATCCCAAAACCGCTTCCAAGGTGCTGGAGGCCACCCAGCGCATCGTGGAGCAGAACGGCCTGACGACCCTGATGATTACTCACAACATGCGCGATGCCATTGCCTATGGCAACCGGCTGATTATGATGTACGACGGCCACATCGTTGTGGATGTCTCCGGCGAGGAAAAGAAAAACCTCACCGTTGAGCAGCTGCTGGCCCTGTTCAGCAGAGCCTCCGGCTCCGACGAGGCCGACGACAAGCTGATCCTCTCCTGACGAAAAGTCCCCCAACCGTCGGCGGTTGGGGGACTTTTTTGCAGTTTGTATGACGTTACATCTGGAAGATATTGCCCAGCACAGCGCCGGTTTCGGCCTCCTTGGGGCACAGGCTGTCGTAGAACAGGGCATAGGTCACGGCGACCCGGTTGCTGAAGAAGTAGCGCACCGCGAAGTCCGCAGCCAGGTAAATGACCAGGGCGGCGACCAGGAAAACGGTGGGGGAGACGGAGAGGGTGACGCCCAGGGCGGCCAGGATCAGACCGGGGTAGAGCAGCGCCTTGGTGGCTGCCTGGAGCAGGTAGTACCACCAGAAGCTCAGATCGACCCGCAGCAGCATCCGCTTGCTGCCCCGCATCCGCCTCCGGCTTTCTTGCAGCGCGCCCAGCGCACCCAGCTGGGGCTTTTCAATCAGCAGGTAGTCCACCAGCCGGTAGACGGCGGAGAAGTACCACAGCAGCGGGATCAGCGCCACCACGTAGAGAACGGTGACCGGCAGCAGCACCTGGTAGGCGGTGCTCCAAAGGGACAGCATGGCCTCGGTGGTCAGCTCGCCCGCCTCTACCAGAGGCATCATGGACAGGACCAGCCGGTTGGAGAAGGGGGTCAGCATGTAGATGTTCACCACCACCATGCATAGCGCAAAGGACATGGCGGTGAGGATCACGCCCTCCAGCAGCCGGGTGCGCACCAGCAGCCACAGGCGCTCCAGCCCGGCCTTCAGCGTGCTCCCCGAGGCGTACTGCCCGCGGGCAATGCGGAGCATGGCGGCGCAGTAGCCCAGGGCCAGACCCTCTACCAGCAGCAGTTGGGCAATGGTGACCACCACGGTGGCGGTGGAGAGCACGGCGCGGGTGTTCATGCCCTGTAAGCCGACGGCCTGGGAGATCTGCCCGTCCAGCAGATAGTCCGCCAGATTTCCCGCCAGGGCCGCGGCGGCCAGAATGGCGGCGTAGATCAGCACGACCTTTTGCGGCTCCTTCCCGGTTTTCAGCCGGTTGGCCGCTTTGACTTTCAGATATTTTGCAGATGGTATACTCATGGAAAATCTCCTATGTTTTTATTCAATACAGTTATAAAGCATTCCGAGGAAAATAGCAAATGAATTTTTTTGGAACTGTGGAAAAAAGATATCGGATGTGGTAAGATGATCTCAGAAAGGGGAGATGGACGGTGGAATTGGGTGAAAAGCTGCGTCAGGCCAGGCTGGAGGCGGGGCTGAGCCAGCGGCAGCTGGTGGGCGACCGCATTACCCGCAACATGCTCTCCCAGATCGAGAACGGAAGCGCCGCGCCGTCCATGGATACCCTGCACTATCTGGCGCAGCGCCTTGGCAAGCCCCTGAGCTTCTTCCTGGAGGACGGAGAGGCGGAGGAAGCACCGCTGGAAAGAGCGTGGCGGGCCTATGAGGCCGGCGACGCCGCCGAGACGCTCCGGCTCCTGGAGCAGCACCCGGAGGAGCGGGAACGGGGAAAGCGGGAGCGCTGCTTGCTGCGCGCCCTTGCCCTGCTCCGCCTGGCAAAGGAGAGCATCAACCAGGGCCGGGAAGCCTACGCCGGAAATCTGCTGGAGCAGGAGCGGGAGCTGGAGGAAAAACTCAAATTCCTGCCGGAGCTGAAGGAGCGCCGCCTGGCGCTCCGAGCGGTGCTCCGCCTGCCGGTGGAGCAGACCCAGCTGCCGGAGCTGGACGACCGGCTGTACCTGTACGCCTACGCCGCCCTGCGGTCCGATGCCCCCCAGCGGGCGGCGGCCTACCTGGACGCGGCGCAGGACAACACCGCTTCCCGCTGGCGGCTGCTGCGGGCCAGGGCTTTCATGGCCCAGGGGGAGTATGCCGCCGCCGCAAAGCTCCTTCAGCTGGAGGAAAAGCGCTGCCCCATGGAGGCGGTGCCCCTGCTGGAGCAATGCTTCCGGGAGCTGGGGGATTTTCAGCTGGCCTATCACTATGCCTGCCTCCAGCGCCGGTAGAGCCGCTGTACGACAAGTACCCATTGCGATTTGGCAAAGTTGCTGAATTCTCTTTTTCGGCTTTACCCAGCGCCCCATTCCCGCTCCCTGGGAGGATGAGGTGCTGGTCAACCTGAAGGGCATTGTCTCCAACATCTTCCCCCTGTCCGACATCCAGTATGCCATGGACAAGAGCGTCCGCAATAAGGCGGACATCGTCAAGTCCGTCATCAAGATCGACTGATGGTTCCAATGCCGTGAAAATGGGTGCGTTGTTCGCAACGCGCCCAAATTTTCGCTCGGCTGCCGGGCACGTTTCATGGGGCCCGGAGGCGGAGCGTTATTGGGAATGCCGTCTGGCATACTTTTCCCGGGTGGCCATCCCGCCGCGGATGTGGCGCTCCTGCTTGTTTTTATCCAGCACGGCTCGGGCCGCCCCATACAGTGTGGGGTTCAGCCGCCGGAGCCGAAAGGCAATGTCCTTGTGTACGGTGGATTTGGAGATGCCGAAATGCCGCGCGGCGGCGCGGACGGTGGCACCCGTTTCAATGATGTACACAGCCAGTTCACAGGCTCGCTTTTCAATTTGCTCTGTCATATCCTGACCTCCGATGCTGTGTGCTGTCCTAGCCTATTCAGGGACGGTGAGGATTATGAATTCGCCGCCGGCGCACGGGGCAGCCTATGTACAAAGCGGTAATTTTATGATAGAATAGTCCCGCCCCGGAGGGCACATGGACCCAGGAGGAGCAGGACAGCACGGGGGCAGTGTGCTTCACCGGCGCGCTGCCCCAGGGGGAGGAGCCCCAGGTCATGCTGCTCCAGTCCCACTGGAAGCGCTATCGGGTGGCGGTGGATGGCACCGAAATATTCGCCGTGGATGGCGGCCGCCGGGAGCGACCTCCCCATTTCGGCGGCCATGGGCTGTGCCTGGGCCGAGGGGGCGGATAAGGATCTGCAGCAGCTGCTCCGCCAGGCGGACGACAGCATGTACGGAACAAAAAAGAAAATGAAGGAGCGCGGAACATGATCTATTTCAACAATGATTACAGCGAGGGCTGCCATGAAAAAGTGCTGGAGCGGCTGATCGCCACCAACATGGAGCAGGCCCTGGGCTATGGCGAGGACGAATACTGCTCTGCTGCCGCGGCCAAAATCAGGGCAAAATGCGGCCGGGAGGACATTGACGTTCACTTCCTGGTGGGCGGCACCCAGGCCAATCTGACGGTGATCGACGCGGCGCTGCGCCCCCACCAGGGGGCGCTGGGGGCGGATACCGCTCACATCAATGTCCACGAGACCGGCGCGGTGGAGGCCACCGGCCACAAGGTGCTGTGGGTCCCGAACCACGACGGCAAGCTCACCGCCGCGCAGGTGCGCCGCACCGTCCGGGAGCACTATGCCAGCAGCTCCTTTGAGCACACCGTCCAGCCCAAGCTGGTGTACATCTCCCATCCCACGGAGCTGGGCACCCTGTATACCCGCCGGGAGCTGGAAGAGCTGTCGGATGCTTGCCGGGAGCTGGGGCTGTATCTGTTCCTGGACGGGGCCAGGCTGGGCTACGGCCTGGCAGCCCGGGGCAGCGACGTGACCATGGGCGACCTGGCCCGGCTGTGCGATGTGTTTTACATCGGCGGCACCAAGGTGGGTGCGCTCTTCGGCGAGGCGGTGGTCATCTGCAATCCGGCCATCAAAGAGGATTTCCGTTATCTCATCAAGCAGCACGGCGGCATGCTGGCTAAGGGAAGGCTGCTGGGCGTTCAGTTTGACGCGCTGATGCAGGACGATCTCTATGAAACCATTGCCGCCCATGCCGACCGCCTGGCCGACCGGCTCCGCGCCGCACTCAAGGCGCTGGGCGTCCCCTTCCTGGTGGACAGCACCACCAACCAGCTCTTCCCCATCCTGCCGGACGCGGTGCTGACAGAGCTGGCCAAAACCTACGTATTCAGTGAGCAGGAGCGGGTGGACGACACCCACCGGGCCGTCCGCTTCTGCACCAGCTGGGCAACAAAGCCGGAAAACGTGGAAAGGCTCTGCGCGGACCTGACGCGGCTGCTTTCGTAACGTAAAAAAGGGCTGCCTCCCATTTCGGGAAGCAGCCTTTTGCAATGCCTGCTATTTCATTAGATCCGCGATGGTCACGCTGTCCAGGTATTCGTTTACCCGGCGGTTCAGTTCCATCCACATGGGCAGGGTGCGGCACTCCGCCGTGCGCTTGCATTTCTCCGCGTTGCATTCCAGACAGGCCACCGGGGCCAGATCCCCCTCCGTCAGGCGCAGGATCTCGCTGATGCGGTAGTCCTCCGGCTTTCGGGTCAGCCGGTAGCCGCCGCCCTTGCCGTGGAGCCCCTCCACCAATTTGGCGGACACCAGGATGGGCAGGATGCGCTCCAGATATTTCAGGGAAATATCCTGCCGCTGGGCGACCTCCTTCATGGGGATATACGCGCCGTCGTCATGCTCCGCCAGGTCGATCATCACCCGCAGGGCGTAGCGGCCGCGAGACGAAATCAACATGGGCGTTCCTCGCTTCCGCGCCGGTCACACATGACAGTGGGCGCAGCTCTCGCAGTCCGGGAACTGGCTGTGGTCATACTCGATGCCATGGCGCTCGTAGTAGTCCTGCAAAGCCTTTTTGATGGCCTCCTCCGCCAGCACGGAGCAATGGAGCTTGTGGGCGGGCAGGCCGTCCAGCGCCTCGGTAACGGCCTTGTTGGTCACCTTCAGGGCCTCGGAGACGGGCTTACCCTTGATCATCTCGGTGGCCATGGAGCTGGAGGCGATGGCGCTGCCGCAGCCAAAGGTCTCAAATTTTACATCGGTGATGATGTCGTTGTCGATTTTCAGGTAGATCTTCATGATATCGCCGCAGACGGGGTTGCCCACCTCGCCCACGCCGTCGGCGTTTTCGATCACGCCGACATTCCGGGGATTGCGGAAATGATCCATTACTTTTTCACTGTACAGTGCCATTTTTTCATTTCTCCTTATTCTGCGAATACGTGAGGCCGCTTGCCGTTTACCAGATCCCGCCAGAACGGGGACATGTTGCGAAGGTAGGTCACCACCTCGGTGACGGCCTGGATGATATAATCGATGTCTGCTTCCGTCACATCGTCGCCCAGGGACAGGCGCAGGGAGCCGTGGGCCACCTCGTGGGGCCTGCCGATGGCCAGCAGCACATGGCTGGGATCCAGGCTGCCGGAGGTACAGGCGGAGCCGGAGGAGGCGCAGATGCCCTTGTCATCCAGCAGCAGGAGCAGGGACTCGCCCTCGATGCCCTCGAAGCAGAAGTTCACCGTGGCGGGCAGCCGGTGGCCCCGGTCGCCGTTCAGCTCGCTGTACGGGATACGGTCCAGCCCCGCGATCAGCTTATCGCGCAGTGGGATGAGCTTGGCGGCGTAGTCGTCAAGCCTTGCGGTGGCCTGCTCCAGCGCCGCGGCCATGCCCACGATGGCGGGCAGATTTTCCGTACCGGCCCGTTTGCCCCGCTCCTGGGCGCCGCCGTTGATCAGGCTGTCCAGCGCGATGCCCCGCTTGGCATACAGCACGCCGATGCCCTTGGGCCCGTGGAACTTGTGGGCGGAGAGGGAGAGCATGTCGATGTTCTGCTCCGCCACATTCACCCGGATGTGGCCCACGGCCTGCACGGCGTCGGTGTGGAACAGCACGCCCTTCTCCCGGCAGACCGCGCCGATCTCCGCAATGGGCTGAACGGTGCCGATCTCGTTGTTGGCGAACATGATGCTGACGAGGCAGGTATCCTCCCGGATGGCGTCGCGCACCTGCTCGGGGGTGACGATGCCATTGCTGTGCACATCCAGCAGGGTGATCTCAAAGCCTTGCTGCTTCAGCTTGTCCAGGGTGTGCAGCACCGCGTGATGCTCAAAGGCGGTGGAGACGATGTGCTTCTTGCCCTTTCTTGCGCCCAGCTTGGCGGCGGAGAAGATGGCCTGGTTGTCTGCCTCGCTGCCGCCGGAGGTAAAGGTGATCTCCCTGGGGGTGCAGCCGAGGCACTTCGCGATACGCTCCCGGGCATCCTCCAGCGCCTCTCTCGCCCGCTGACCCACGGAATACAGGCTGGAGGGGTTGCCGTAATTTTCTTCCATGCACTTGGTCATGGCCTCGATGGCCGCCGGACACATCTTGGTGGTGGCGGCATTATCTGCGTAAATCATTGCTGTTTCCTTTCTATATACGCTTTCTTATTCTGCAAACATGGGGCTGGAGAGATAGCGGTCGCCGGTGTCGGGCAGCAGGACCACAATGGTCTTGCCCTTGTTTTCGGGCCGCTTCGCGACTTCAATGGCGGCGTGGACCGCAGCGCCGGAGGAGATGCCCACCAGGATCCCCTCGGTGCGGCCGATGTCCCGGCCCGCGGCAAAGGCGTCCTCGTTGGTGATGGGGATGATCTCATCGTAAATGGAGGTGTCCAGCACCTTGGGCACGAAGCCCGCGCCGATGCCCTGAATCTTGTGGGGGCCGCCATGGCCCTGGGAAAGGACGGGGGAGGAGGCGGGCTCCACGGCCACGACCTTCACATCCTTCTTCTTACCCTTCAGAAACTGGCCCACGCCGGTGACGGTCCCGCCGGTGCCCACGCCTGCCACAAAGCAATCCACCTGGCCATCGGTATCCGCCCAGATCTCGGGGCCGGTGGTGGTGTAGTGCGCCTTGGGGTTGGAGGGGTTGGTGAACTGAGAGGGGATGAAGCTGCCGGGGATTTCCTTGGCCAGTTCGTCGGCCTTGGCAATGGCCCCGGACATACCCTGGGCACCGGGGGTAAGCACCAGCTCGGCCCCGTAGGCCTTCATCAGCTGGCGGCGCTCTACGCTCATGGTGTCGGGCATGACGATGATGATCTTATAGCCACGGGCGGCGGCAATGGAGGCAAGACCGATGCCGGTGTTGCCGCTGGTGGGCTCAATGATGGTGGAGTCGGGCTTCAGGATCCCGGCGGCCTCGGCATCGTCCAGCATCATTTTCGCTACCCGGTCCTTCACGGAACCGGCGGGGTTAAAATACTCCACCTTGGCCAGGAGCCTGGCCTTCAGGCCGTACTTTTTTTCCGTATTCGTCAGCTCCAGCAGGGGCGTATGGCCGATCAGCTGATCGGCGGAGGTATAGATTTTAGACATCGTAAGCACTCCTTTGCGCTTGTTTGTACGCTTTATTACCGACCATATCGGTAGGTAAATATTTTATACCACAATTTACCTACCATGTCAAGGGGTAAATACATTTTTCTGCGACAACAGCACGGACTGCGTTCTACTCAACGTACCGCCCCATTATTCATGCAATTGCCGTGGTATTTTCATTTTGCCGGCTCCCCCGCGAGGGGGGAGCCGGGGGGGCAGATTTTCTCGTAGTCGAAGAATTCCCGGCGCAGACGGTCGCCTACGTTCAGGTTTTCGGGCAGAAGGGCCAGTGCAACCTGGCCCTCGGCACCGGTGCTGTCGTAGCGGATGATGGCGTAGTCGCCGGAAATATCGATGACGGTACAGGTGTCAATCATAGGGCGTGCTCCTTTCGGCAGGCGGCGGTTATTGCTTTTGGGCAATTATCCGATACCAGTCAATTTTTGAAAAATCCGTTTCAGGGAAAAAGCAGGGAACCGGCTTCACCTCAGGAGCGCCGTAGCCCATTTCCCGCAGCTTCGCTGTGGCCAGCTCCAGGGGGAAGGGGTGGTAATGCTCCTCAAAGATTTCCTTTTGGACGATCTTGTTATTTTGCTCGAAGGTATACAGCAGATTGAAGGTGATGCTCCTGTCCGGGTTATGATCCCATACCTGCATCAGGTTGATCCTGGTGCCGTCATGGAAAAAGGGATTATAGAAGTAAAACCGCTGCTTTTCCCGCTGGATTTTCTCCCAATTGCGGGAATCAAAGCAGAGATAGCCGCCGGGCCTTACGTGGGCGTCCATCTGGGAAAGGGTATGAGCCACGTCCTCGTTTGACACATAGCCCAGGGAGTTCCCCGTGCTGGCCACGCAGTCAAACAGCCGGTCGCCCCAGACGGAGAGGTCCCGGAAATCGCAGCATTTCAGCTCCAGCGGTGTTCCCTTGGCCGCGGCCTTTTCCCGGCACTTTTCCAGCATGGAGTTGCTCAGATCAGAGCCGAAAACCGTAACCCCTAATTCCTGCACCGGCAGGGTCATTGCACCGGCCCCGATGCTCACATCAAGGAGCGTTTCGACCTTCCGGCCCGCCAGAAGGTCTTTCCAGTCGTCCTGGACGATATGGACACGGTCCTCATTTTCAATCAGGTCGTAGATGTCCGCACGATCGTATAGCTTTTCCATATATCCTCCTCCTATGCGCATGCTCCGAAAAAACGCTGCCCGGTCATCGTAACCGAGCAGCGCTTTTCATTCATTATCTACCTGACGGATGCCGCCCGGAGGCGTGACTGAAAATCAGTCCTTGTACATCTCGACCAGCTTCAGCAGGTGCTCATAGCGCTCCCTGGCGGCGGCCTCGTTCTTGGCGAACAGATCGGTCGCGCGGGCGGGGAACTCACGGGTCAGACGGCTGTAACGGGCCTCGTTCATCAGGAACTCCTGGTAGCCATCCTTGGGAGCCTTGGAGTCCAGGGTGAACTTGCCGGTCTGCTTGGCAGGATCGAAGCGGAACAGGTTCCAGTAGCCGCACTCAACGGCCTTCTTCATCTCGGCCTGGCAGTTGGTCATGCCGCCCTTGATGGAGTGCATCTCGCAGGGGGCGTAGCCGATGATCAGGGAGGGACCGTGGTAAGCCTCGGCCTCGGTGATGGCCTTGATGGTCTGAGCGGGGTTGGCGCCCATGGCCACCTGAGCCACGTACACGTAGCCATAGCTCATGGCGATCTCGGACAGGGACTTCTTCTTGGTCTCCTTGCCGGAGGCGGCGAACTGGGCCACCTGGCCGATGTTGGAGGCCTTGGAGGCCTGTCCGCCGGTGTTGGAGTAAACCTCGGTATCGAAGACGAACACGTTCACGTCCTTGTTGGAGGCCAGCACGTGGTCGACGCCGCCGAAGCCGATATCATAGGCCCAGCCGTCGCCGCCGAAGATCCACACGGACTTCTTGGACAGGTATTCCTTCTTGGACAGGATGTCCTTCACGGTGTCGCAGCAGACATGGGCTTCCAGGTTGGCAACCAGAGCCTTCGTGGCAGCCTTGTTGGCCTCACCGTCGTCATAGGTGTCCAGCCAGGTCTGGCAGGCAGCCTTGCGGGCCTCGTCCTCGGTGTTCTCCATGACGGCCTTGACCTTGTTGGCCAGGGACTCGCGGATGACCGCCTGCGCGGTGTACATGCCCAGGCCGTGCTCGGCATTGTCTTCAAACAGGGAGTTTGCCCATGCGGGGCCGTGGCCCTCGGCGTTGACGGTGTAGGGCGCGGTGGCAGCGGGACCGCCCCAGATGGAGGAGCAGCCGGTGGCGTTGGAGATGTACATCCGATCGCCAAACAGCTGGGTCACCAGGCGGGCATAGCTGGTCTCGGCGCAGCCGGCGCAGGAGCCGGAGAACTCCAGCAGAGGCTTGC
>USEU01000022.1 GCA_900553805.1 uncultured Eubacteriales bacterium | reverse complement strand
AGTGGGGCAAAAAGACGGCTGCGGCTCGCAGACACAATTGCGCGGTGTTGCCCAAAAATAGTGAGCTGCCCTTTGCTTTTCCCTTGCTTTTTCCCTGCGTATGGGGTATAATTCTTGCCGGATAGGAAGAAACTTCACCCACGCGATCATGATAAGGAGTATAACAGCATGGAAATTTTGAATAACGAGCCGGAAAATGAGCAGGAGGAGTCCGAAATTCTGACTCTGACCGACGAGAACGGGCAGGATGTGGATTTTGAATATCTGGACTGCATGGAATACCAGGGCAAGGAATACCTGGTGCTGATGCCCGCCGACGAGGCGGAGACCCAGATCGTCATCCTGGAGGTCGAGCCGGTGGACGACGAGAACGAGAACTACCTGGCCGTGGAGGACGAGGCGGTGCTGGACGCGGTCTACGGCATGTTCAAGGAAAAATACAAGGACGTTCTGACCTTCGAGGACTGAGCCAAAGGGAGCCGACACGAAGCTGTCGGCTCTTTTTTGTACTGGAAATCTGATGCATCCTGTGTTATAATAACGAAAATATCGCCTGAATAGGAGCCATGCTTTCGATTTCCCGGATAGAGCCGGGAAAGGCCGCTCCCTTTTGGCTCCAAACAGAAAGGAAAAAACGATGGGCCTGTCCTCCTCCTCCCCCTGGCTGAAATACTACGGCAAGACGCCCGCCTCCCTGGATTATCCCCACGCCACCATGTATCAGATGGTGGCCGCGGCGGCGCGGCGGAAGCCGAATCACGTTGCCTACACTTTCATGGGCAAGAAGACCACCTATACCGAATTCATGCAGCGCATCGAGGCGGCGGCCAAGGGGCTGTACCGCATGGGCATCCGCAAGGGCGACAGGGTGACCATCTGCATGGCCAACACCCCCCAGGCGCTGGACTGCTTCTATGCCCTCAACCGCATCGGGGCCATCCCCAATATGATCCATCCCCTGTCCGCCGCCCAGGAGATCGCGTTCTATCTGAACGTGTCCCACTCCAAGGCCATCCTGACCCTGGATCAGTTCTATTACAAAGTGGCGGAGATCCAGTCCCAGCTCCATGAGCCGGTGACCATCCTCATCGCCCGTGTGGCCGACGAGCTGCCCGCGCCGCTGAACCTGCTCTACCCCATGACCAAGAGCGCCCGGGCCATCCAGAAGCTGCCCAAGGGCGGCTATACCCTGTGGTACAAGATGGTATCCGCCGGACGGGGCCAGGTGCTGCCCGCCGACGACGGGAAATTTGACGAGTGCGGCGCGATCCTCTATTCCGGCGGCACCACCGGCACCACCAAGGGCATCATGCTCAGCAACCTGAACTTCAACGCCCTGGCGCTTCAGACCATCGCCGCCTCCGGCTTTACCATGGACGAGATCTCCGACATGAAGATGCTCTCCGTCATGCCCGTGTTCCACGGCTTCGGCCTGGGCATCGGCATCCACACGCCTCTGGTGGCGGGCGGCACCTGCATTCTGGTGCCCCAGTTCAATGTGAACACCTACGCCGAAATTCTGCTGAAGCAGAAGCCCAATCTGATCCCCGGCGTGCCCACCCTGTTCGAAGCCCTGCTGCGGACGGACAAGCTGGAGGGGGCGGACCTGAGCTTCCTGAAGGGCATCTTCTCCGGCGGCGACAGCCTGTCCCCGGAGCTGAAGCGGAAGGTGGACGCCTTCCTGAAGGCCCATGGCTGCGCCGAGCAGATCCGGGAGGGCTACGGCACCACCGAATGCGTCACCGCCTCCTGCCTGACCCCCAAGGACTATGCCCGGGCCGGCTCTATCGGCGTGCCCTTCCCGGATACCTTCTATAAGATCGTGCAGCCCGGCGCCCTGACCGAGGTGGAGCCGAACATCGAGGGCGAGATCTGCATCTCCGGCCCCAGCGTAATGATGGGCTATATGGATAACCCCGAGGAGACCGCCTCCACCCTGCGCCGCCACTACGACGGGCGCATCTGGCTGCACACCGGCGACCTGGGCCACATGGATCAGGACGGCTTCGTGTACTTCCGCCAGCGGATGAAACGGATGATCATCACCTCCGGCTACAATGTCTATCCCTCCCAGCTGGAGAATATCATCGACGGCCACGAGAAGGTGCTTCTGTCCTGCGTCATCGGCGTGAAGGACCCCTACCGGGTGCAGAAGGTGAAGGCCTACGTGGTCCCCATGCCCGGCGTGGAGCCCACCGAGGAGCTGAAGCAGGAGCTGCTGGAGTACTGCTCCAAGCGCATTGCCAAGTACGCCATGCCCCGTGAGATCGAATTCCGCACCGAGCTGCCCAAGACCCTGGTGGGCAAGGTGGCCTACCGGGTGCTGGAGGAGGAAGCCAACGCCGCCGTGAGCAACGGATGAAAAAACGGATCTGGGAGCTGGACGCCGCCCGGGGGCTTGCCCTGCTGGGTATGCTGATCGTCCATTTCATCTATGATCTGACCGAGCTGACGGGCCTGATAAGCTGGCAGGAGCCGGGGTGGTTTCTGCTCATCAAAAATCACTGCGGCTTTGTGTTCCTGGTGATCTCCGGCGTCTGCGTGACCCTGGGCCGCCATAGCGTCCGGCGGGGCTGCCAGGTGCTTGCCTGCGGGCTGCTGTGCTCCGCCGTCACCGCAGGCATGTACCGCCTGGGCCTGGCGGACGAAAGCATCATCATCTATTTCGGCGTGCTGCACTGCCTGGGGGTCTGCATGCTGCTGTGGGGCGTCCTGCGGCGGCTGCGCGGCCCCCGGCTGGCGGCGCTGGGGCTGATCCTCATTGCCGCCGGGCTGGTGGTCGGGCGGTATGCCTTTGACGTTCCCCTGGGGCTGATTCCCCTGGGCCTGTGCCCGGAGTGGTTTGTATCGTCGGACTATTTTCCCTTGCTGCCCAACCTGGGCTTCTTCCTGCTGGGCGCGGCCCTGGGCCGCCGGGTCTACGCCGGGGGCCAAAGCAGATTCCCCAGGGGTGAGCGGTATTTCCGCCCCCTGTGCGCCCTGGGCCGCAGGTCCCTGTGGGTGTACCTCCTTCACCAGCCCATCCTGGCCGGCCTCGCAATGGGCCTGAAAGCGCTGGTGGGATAACTTTGCGATCAACTTCTGACAAGGAGTGAAAGAATATGAAAAATTCCAATCGAGCCGCGGTGCTGTCGCCGGTGTTTCTGGGGCTGGGCGTGGCGGCGCTGGTGCTGTATCGGTGGCTGTTTACCCTGGTGGAGGATGAGACCGCCTGGCTGCTGCCTGGGGCGACCCTGCCGGAGATCCTGCTGTGGGTGCTGATGGCCGCAGCCGCGGTGCTGGCGTTCCTCTTTACCCGGAAGACCGTGGTGAAGCCCATGGGCCGCGTGGTCCCGGCGGTGAGCAGCCTGCTGCTGGCAGGCGGGACCGCCTCGCTGCTGCTGGAGCAGGTCGCGGGGCCGGCCGCCCTGGTGCTGGTCTATCGCGTGCTGTCCGTTCTGGCCGCCGCCGCGCTGGTGGCCGCCGCGGTCCTGTACGGGACGGGGCGGAAGGTGCCCTTCCTGCTGGAGCTGCCGGTGTGCCTGCTGTTTGTGGCCCAGCTGCTGATCTGCTATCAGCTGTGGAGCGAAGTGCCCCAGCTGATGAACTATGTGCTGGGGCTGGGTGCGGTGCTGTGCCTGGCGCTGGCGGGCTATTTCCACCTGGCCCGGGCCGCCGGACTGCCGGGGAAGCCCTGGTACAATGCCGTGGGCCTGCTTGGCGTGTTCTTCTGCGCCGCTGCCGTGGCCCAGGGGACCTTCTCCTGGTTCTTTACCACCGCCGCCGTGTGGCTGGCGGGAATTTACGCCGGGCTTGCGCCTGCGGAGGGCTGAGCATGGCCTCCCTCACCCAGGCGGAGGAAATTCTTGAGGCCCTGGAGCGGGCCGGATGGGAAGCCTATCTGGTGGGCGGCTGCGTCCGGGACATGCTGCTGGGACGTGCGGCCCACGATTTTGACATCTGCACCCGGGCGCTGCCGGAGCAGACCGCCCGCGTCTTCCGGGATATTCCCCAGGACGACGCCGGGCGGCGGCACGGCACGGTAAAGCTGCTGCTGCCCCAGGGGGACATCGAGATCACCACCTTCCGCCGGGAGGGCGGATACACGGACGGCCGCCACCCCGGATGGGTGGAATTCGTGCCGGACGTGCAGACCGATCTGGCGCGGCGGGATTTCACCGTCAACGCCATGGCCTGGTCGCCGGTACGGGGGTATGCGGACCCCTTCGGCGGACAGGAGGACCTGAAAAATAAAATTCTGCGCTGCGTGGGCCAGCCCCGCCGGCGCTTTGAAGAGGACGGGCTGCGGATCCTGCGGGGCATCCGCTTTGCCGCCCGGTTTCAGCTGGCCGTGGAGGATAGGACCATGGACGCCATGGTCAGCCTGGCCCCATTGACGCGGCATCTTGCCCCGGAGCGGGCGTTTGAGGAACTGACCGGCTTTCTGCTGGCGGCGCAGGCGGAGGATATCCTGCGCTTTGCTCCCATTCTCACTGCTCTGATCCCGGAGCTGGCCAGCGCCGTGGGGTTCGACCAGCGCTCCCCCCACCACGCCTACGATGTATACACGCACATTGCCCACGTCACCCAGGCAGTCCCGGCGGAGCCGGTGCTGCGCTGGGCGGCGCTGCTTCACGACATCGGAAAGGTCCCCTGCTTCACCCTGGACGAAAACGGCCGGGGGCACTTCAAGGGCCACGCCCAGGTGGGCGCGCAGATCGCGGAGGCGGTCCTCGACCGCCTGAAGGCCCCCGCCGCCCTGCGCCGGGAGGCGGTGTGGCTGGTGGCCCACCACATGGCCCCCATGGAGCCGGATGAGCGGCTGCTGCGCCGGGCGCTCTCCCGCTACGGCGCGGCGCGGCTGGAGGCCCTGCTGGCGCTCCAGCAGGCGGACATGGAGAGCAAGGGCACCCGGGAACACCAGGCCGCGCCCTATTTCGCAAGGATCCGCGCCGCCCTGGAGGAAATGGAAAAAAATGAGGGGCGCATCACCCTGCGCGCCCTGGCCGTAAACGGCAGGGACATGATGGACCTGGGCCTTTCCGGCAGGCAGATCGGCCAGACGCTGGACCGGCTGCTGGAGGGAGTCCTGGACGGGCGCATTCCCAATGACCGCGCCGCCCTGCTTCGGGCGGCAAAGGAGGAGCTGGCATGTTCGACGATCCCAACAAAGCCCTGAAAAAATTGCAGGAGCAGCTTCTGGCGGCGGAGGAGCCGGAGCAGGATATCTTCGCCCCGCCGCCCAAGGAGCCGGAATATGAGGATTACGATCCGGCGGAATACGGCGAGGAAGCGCCGCAGGAGTCGGAGGAGGAGCCGGAGGCTCCCCAGGAGAAGAACCGAAACAAGGTGGCCCTGCTGGTGGCGCTTCTGCTGCTGGAGGTGGCGCTGCTGTTCGGCGTGCTGGCCTGGTGGCTGCTATGGTAGTGGGCCGGTTCGCCCCCACCCCCTCCGGGCGGATGCATCTGGGCAACGTGTTCGCCGCCCTGATCGCCTGGCTGTCCGTCCGCTCCCAGGGCGGCGAGATGGTGCTGCGGATGGAGGACCTGGATACCCTGCGCACCAGCGACGCCTACGCCCGGCTGCTGCGGCAGGACCTGGCCTGGCTGGGCCTGGACTACGACCGGGAGACGCCGCCCCAGAGCACCCGGAGCGAAACCTATGACCGCTATTTTGACCGGCTGACGGAAATGGGGCTGCTGTACCCCTGCTACTGCACCCGCAGCCAGCTGCACAGCGTCAACGCCCCCCACCTGAGCGACGGCACCTACGTCTACCCCGGCACCTGCCGGAATCTGACGCCTCAGGCCCGCCGCGCCATGAACCGCGCCCCCGCCTGGCGGGTGGTGGTGCCGGACCGGCTCTGGAGCCTGGACGACCGGGTGCAGGGGCGGTACGAGCTGAACCTGGCCAAGGATTGCGGCGACATGGTGGTGCGCCGGGCGGACGGGGTATATGTCTACCAGCTGGCCGTCACCGTGGACGACGGCGAGGCCGGGGTCACCGAGGTGGTACGGGGCATGGATCTGCTCAGCTCCGCCCCCCGGCAGATGTACTTACAGGAGCTGTTCGGCTTCCCCCATCCCCAGTACGCCCACGTGCCCATGCTGCTGGCCCCCGACGGCCGCCGCCTGAGCAAACGGGACCGGGATCTGGACCTGGGGGAGCTGCAAAAGCGCTTCTCCCCGGAAGCCATTATCGGCCTGCTGGCCCACGCCGCCGGCCTGATCGACCGCCCCGCCCCCATCAGCGCCGCCGAGCTGGCAAAGGAATTCCAATGGAGCAACCTCCGGGGGGATTCGATTTATCTGAATATTCCGAATTCGTAGAACCCCCCTTGGCTCCCCTGAAAGGGGAGCCAAGGAAATGGCATTTCCCTGCGCGTATGCGCATATCACATACATAAAGAAGGAGATCATGCATCATGAAAAAAGCACCGATCCTGGTTGTTTTGGCTGCCGGTATGGGCAGCCGGTATGGCGGGCTGAAGCAGATCGACCCCCTGGGGGCCAATGGGGAGGCCATTCTGGACTACTCCATTTACGACGCCTATCAGGCAGGCTTCCGCACGGCGGTGATCCTGATCAAGGACGCCATCCGGCAGGACTTTATGGATACGGCGGGGGCCAGGCTGGCCGGAAGCCCCATGGAGATCCGCTATGCCTATCAGGAGCTGTGGATGCTGCCCGAGGGGTACAGCGTCCCGGAGAGCAGAGTCAAGCCCTTCGGCACCGGGCATGCCCTGATCTGCGCCGGGGCGCAGATCGACCCGGATACCCCCTTCCTGGTCATCAATGCCGACGACTTCTACGGCCGGGAGGCGTTTAAGACCATGTTTGACTATCTGTCCGCCAACACCGATCCCTATGGCTACTGCATGGTGGGCTACCAGCTGAGCAAGACCGTGACGGACCACGGGTCCGTGGCCCGGGGCGTGTGCCAGACGGATGAAAACCACTGCCTCACCACCGTCACCGAGCGCACCCGCATTGAAAAATACGAGGGCGGCATCCACTTCACCGAGGATGGGAAAAACTGGCAGGACCTGCCCGGGGACACGGTGGTGTCCATGAATTTCCTGGGCTTCATGCCCAGCTTCCTGGAGGAGGCCAAGGCCCGCTTCCCCGCCTTCCTGGATAAGGCCCTGGCGGAAAATCCCATGAAGGGCGAGTATTTCCTGCCCAGCATCGTCCAGCAGCTGCTGACGGAGGGCAAGGCCACCATGAAGGTGCTCACCTCCCACGACCAGTGGTACGGCGTCACCTACGCCGCCGACAAGCCGGTGGTCGCGGAGGCGCTGAAGAAAATGACCGAGGACGGAGTTTACCCGGAGAAGCTGAGCTGACACTGTAATTGCCCCACAAGGAGGAATCCCTATGGCTAATTTTACACGAAGAGCGATCAAAGAGACCTTCCTGGCCCTGCTGGAGGAGCGGCCCTTCTCGGACATCACGGTGAAGGACATCGTGGAAAAATGCGGCATCAACCGCAATTCCTTCTACTACCACTATCAGGACCTGCCCGCTCTGCTGGAGGAGATCGTCCGGGAGGACACCGAGGCCATCATCCGCAAGTATCCCAACGTCAGCTCCATTGTGGAGTGCTATGACGCGCTGACGGAATTCGTCACCACCCGCCGCCGGGCCATCATGCACATCTACCGCTCGGTCAACCGGGAGATGTTTGAGACCTATCTGATGCAGGTCAGCGAGTATTTCGTCCGCAGCTATGTGGACACCGCTCTGGTAAACCAGGAGATCCCCCAGGAGGACCGGCAGACCATCATCGACTACTATAAATGCGTCGGCTTCGGCCTGGTCATCGATTGGCTGAACAACGGCATGTCCGCCGACCGCGCCAAGTCCATCCGCCGGATGTTCCTGCTGCGCAAGGACCTGGCGGGCGAGGTGGCCCGGATGCTTCAGGGCCAGGTCTGATCCGAGGGAACCGGCATGGAGGACTATCAAGGAACGGAAAAGCTCACGGAGATCTCCGCGAGGCAATGGCAATATGTGACCCAGGAGAATCTGTCCGCCCGGGAGGCGGTGGCGTTTCTGCGCAGCGGCATGCAGGTGCGCAGCTTCCGGGACGTGCTGCGGCAGGTATGCGGCACGGACCAGGTGGAGCAGCAGCTGACCCTGGCGCTGTGCCAGCTGAGCGACGCCCAGCCGGACAGCGTCCGCCGCAAGGTATGGAACTGGATGAACGGCCGGACGCTGCCCACGGAGCGGGAGGAGGTGCTGCGCATCTGCTTTGCCCTGGAGCTGCCTCTGGAGCAGGCCGACCGCATGCTGACGCTGCTGACGGACCAGGGCATCCACTACCGCAATCTGTGGGAAGTGGTCTGCGCCTACTGCCTGCGGCAGGGCCTGCCCTACGGCGAGGCGAAGCGGCTGATGGAGCAGCTCCGGCCCTCCGGCAGCCGGGAGCGCGGCTACCCGGCCACCCAGGCGATCCGGCAGGACTTTCAGTCCGTCCGGGGGGAGGAGGACCTGTTCTCCTTCGTTGCCCGCCACCGGGAGAGCCTGGGCACCCATCACAACACCGCTTACCGCTATTTCTGCACCATGCTGGCCCTGCTCACCGGCGAGGCGCTGGAGGGAGAGCAGACCTACTCCATGGAGTACGTGGCGGACGAATACCTGCGGCTGAACGTCCCCAAGGAGAAAAAAACCGGGCGCTACACCGACGTGCAGAAGCTGGTGAAAAAGAACTGGCCCAGCCCCCGCTCCATCAAGGCCATGAAAAGCCGGGCGGAGGATGTGGACCGCAAGACGCTGCTTCTGCTGTACCTGGTGACCGAGGGCACCTGGGGGGACGAATACGACGAGCTGGACGAGGCCTACATCCAGCCGGAGGAAATCCTGGTGGCCCACTGCCGCCGCATGAACAAAATGCTGATGGAGTGCGGCATGCGCCGCATCGACCCGCGCAGCGTATTCGACTATCTGCTGCTGTACTGCCTGCTCCCGGAGGACGACATGGCCATGTCCCAGCGCATGTCCGCCCTGGCCGCCGAACTGTTTGCAGAGACCTGATACTGAACTCCAATTAAAATCTTTAAAAAAGATTTTAATTGCCTGAAGGGCATGGAGTTCATATGAGACTTGTTTTGTGATTTCTTTCCTTATAAATCACAAAACAGGCAGCGCCTTCAGGCGATGCCTTCCTGATTAAAATTATGATTTTAATCAGGAAATAGTATGACAGCGCTGAAAGGTTTTGCGGCAGACGGTGTTGCCATGAAAAATCAAGGCGAATTCGTACAATGTCCGTTTGAGACTGTACGAATTCGCCTTGATTTTTATATTGTCCCAATTGCCGATCATTGAATGTGGGCATCGTCCCCTGCAAGCAAGACCTTACAATTTATGGGCCAGGCCCTTCATGTAGGTGAGGGCAAGGGACTGCTCTTCGGGGGTGAGGATGCGGAAGAGGGACAGGCATTCCCTTTGGGCGGGGGTGAGGGCCGGGCCGTCGCCGGGGGAGAAGAACTGCTGCAAGGTGATCCCCAGGCCGCCGCAGAGCTTGCGCAGGGTGGGCAGCGAGGGCTGGGTGCCCTTGAGCAGGAGGGTATTCAGCGTGGAATAGGGCAGCCCGGACCGCCGGGCCAGCTCATAATAGGAGAGCCCCCGCTCCCGGCACAGGGCGGTAAGATGCTCCAGCACGTCCATTTCCTCGTCCACGGCGGACCCTCCTTCTCACTTTTCTTTTTATTATATCCGATTTTTGCAAGCGTGCATAGAACGGCAATCCGTCATTGATATGACGGATTTTCTTATGCCGGAATCAGGATGGACCGGGCAAAGATTTGATGTGGTATGATGCGGCCATCCAAGAGAAAACACAGGAAGGAGAGAGACGGATGGATATCGCGCAAATGCAGCGGCGCATCGACGGCGCGGTCCGGGTGGCGGATATGATCGCCGTGGCCCGGGGGTATCTGGATGGGGCGGTGCTGCATGACACCGTGGCGGCGGAGGCCTGGCTGCTGCGGGCCATCGCCCGGGAGGAGCCGCCGGACTCCGCCAGGGCCATGGCGGTGCTGGCCCGGGAGATCCTGGGGGTGGCGGAGCCGCTGAGCGACGCGGATTTTCTCGCCATCCGGCGGCGGCTGCCCTCGGCCGTGGGCCGGGAGCGGGAGGAGCTGGAGGCGCTGCTGCGGCTTGGCTCAAAGAGGCAGCAGGATTTGGTGGAAGATGACAATTTACCGTTGCAACAATAACGCAAATATGTTATATTGTTAAGGCAACACCACACAATTTGGCAAGAAGCCCCAGCCTGGATTTTTGGCTCAATTCAAAGTTTGGAAAACGAAGGTATACTGTATGTATTTCTCGTTTTTCAAACTGAAAAAGTGGGGCAAAAAGACGGCTGCGGCTCGCAGACACAATTGCGCGGTGTTGCCTTAACAACGGGCAGAGGGAAACGCGGATTCTTCCCCCTGCCGGCGGATGGACCGGGGGATGCCCCGGAGAAGGAGTGTATTATGGAAAAGAAATTCGGGAAACTGATGGCGCTGGTCCTGGCGCTGGTGCTGGTATTCCCCCTGCTGGCGCGGCCCGCGCTGGCCAATCAGAAGGCGGCGCTGGCCGAGGAGCCATCCGTGGTCAAGGTCTATCTGTATGATTCCAACGGCGAGCAAAAGGCGCTGATGAACGCCTTTCTGGTATCCGACCCGGCCAGCGAGCTGACCTTCCTGGTGGGCTCCAGCCGGATCGCGGAGACGGCGGAGCAGAATTATTCCATTCGCCTGGTGCGCAGCAACGGCAGCGAACTGAAGCTGCAGGCGGTGGCGTACAGCGACCGATTCACCTATCTGTACGTCCCCGATCTGCTGGGGGATTCCAAGCTGGTGCTCAGCACCCAGGCCATCGGGCAGGCGGCGCAGCTGCGGGCCATCTACTGGACCACCCGCAACGGCGAGGGGCAGGTCTACAAGGCCGACTTTTCCCTGGACAAGGGCTGGGGCAAGGTCTCCGGCTCCGACAGCTCCGAGGATCGGTGGGTATGGTCCAATCACCCGGTAGAGGACCCCTGCATGCTCAGCGCGCCTGTGGTCCGCACCAGCGACGAAGCCGTGGTGGGCCTGGTGGAGGAGCAGAAGGAGGAAATGGTCATCGTGCCCCTGGAGCCGGGAGTCATGCCCGTCAGCTGCTCCCTGGAAAAATGGGGTCAGACGGCCAAGGACAGCGGCAGGGATACGGACGGCGGCGAACAGACCAAGCCCCAGGTCCGGCAGGAGCCTGCCGCGGAAAGCGGCTCCTTCCTCCGGGACAATCTGACCTGGATCATTGTGGGCGCGGCGGCGCTGGTGGTGATCCTTCTGGTGCTCAGGAGCCGGAAGAAGCCCGCAGTCAAGGAGGAGACGCCCGTCGTGCCTGTCCCGGCTCCGGCCCCGGCACCCCAGGAGCCTCCCCAGCCCCGGCCCAGCACCAATGTCGTATCGCCGCAGAAGGATATTCCCCTGGGCGATTGGCAGCTGCGCTGCGTCGGCGGCGCGCTGGAGGGGCGGGTATTCCCCCTGGGCGCTTCCACCCAGATCGGCCGGGGCGGCCAGAACACCGTCGCCTTCCCTGCCGACACGGCGGGCGTCAGCAGCCGCCACTGCGTCATCCTACAGCAGGGCAGCCGTGTGACGGTGAAGGACCTGGCCTCCAGCTACGGCACCTATCTGAACGACGAGCGGTTGGAATCCAACCGGGAATATGACCTGCACCCCGGCGATATTCTCACCCTGGCCCAGAACGGCCCGGCCCTGCGCCTGGAAAAGGCAGGCCAGCCAGAGCAGACCGGCGGCCCCGCCCTGCGCGACGGCGACGGCAGAAGCTACCGGGCAGGCTCCGACGGGCGGCTCACCCTGGGCCGGGACAAGAGCAACGGCGTCTGCGTGCCCGACCAGACCGTCAGCAGCAGTCACTGCGTGCTGTTCCGCAAGGGCAGCGAGCTTTATCTGATGGACGTAGGCTCCGTCAACGGCACCTTCCTGCGGGAGGATGAGCGGCTGAAGCCCAACACGCCCTACCGGGTGCACAAGGGCATGGCCTTCTTCCTGGGCAACCGGGAGCACACCTTCGTCATCACGGAGGAATAAGAGCAACGGAGGACGCGCTATGGCAAACAATCGCACCTTTTTTAAGAACGTCCGGGCGGGGCGCATGTCCTTTCGGGACATTTTCTCCGACGTGACGAAAAAGCATACCCCCGAGGAAAACGCCCGGGTGCTCATCGCGGGCACGCCCCTGACCACCCCCGGCGAGGCGGAGATGCTGGCCGGGTGGCAGAAGCCCTTTCTATTCTCCCGGTTCTTCCTGATGGCCGCGGTGCTGTGCGCCCTGGGCTACGGGATGTTCCGATACTTCGGCCATATGGGGGGCGGGTTCCTGTTCCTGGCCGTGATGCCCATGCTGGTGAACGTGTCGCTGCTGATCCTCACCTGGGAGATGAACATTCCCCGGAATATCTCCCTGTATGAAATTCTGGTGGTCTGCGCCATCGGCGGGATGCTCTCCATCATCGCCACTCTGGTTTTCGGCCAGCTGGATACCTCTGTGGGGGCCCAGTGGGCCCCGCTGACGGAGGAACCGGCCAAGGCGCTGATCGTTTACATTCTGCTGGCCCGGAAGGACCGCAAATACCTGCTCAACGGCATTCTGCTGGGCATGGCGGTGGGCACGGGCTTCGCCGTCATTGAGACGCTTTACTACAATTTCCTCTTTACCGAAATCGGAGGCTTTTCTCTGGGCTTCTATACGGCGGCGCGGCGGGCCGCGCTGGCCATCAGCGGCCACGGCATCTGGGCGGCCATGGAGGGCGCGGGAATGATGCTGGCCAAGGGCGACGAAAAGCTCTCCCCTGCCCATTTGTTCCGCCCGCAGTTCCTCGTCTATTTCTTCGGAGCCTTTGCCCTGCACTTCCTGCACAACTACGATGTGACCAGCCTTCCGGGGCTGGAGGATGCCAGCACCATCCGCTACATCGCCATCTCCGCCGCGGCCGCGCTGACGCTGCTGCACCTGCTGAAAAAGGGCGCGAACCAGGCGGTGGACATTTCCGCCGCGTACAACAGCGGGCGGGTGACCCTGGCCGTGAACCGACAGGAGACATTCCGGGAAAACGCCGGGTCAGCCGGCGTTTTCCTGGAGGGCATCTCCGGCACCGTGACCGGGCGCGTCTTCCCCATTCAGGAGGGACAGGTGCTCACCATCGGGCGGCTGGAGGGCTGCGACCTCTGCCTGCCCGGTCAGGGCAGCGTCAGCGGGCGGCACTGCCGCATTGCCATGCAGGCGGGGCAGCTGACCGTCACGGACCTTGGCTCCACCAACGGCACCTATGTGGGCGGCCAGCGGCTGGCGGCCAATGTGCCGGTGGCCCTGCATAGCGGAAGCACCGTGTACCTGGGCGGCCAGGACTGCGGCCTGCGGGTCAGGACATGACCCGGCGGGAGCTTCCCCCGGGCGCTCTGGTGCATGGCCGCTACCGGGTGGAGCGGGTGCTGGGCAGCGGCGGCTTCGGCGTGACCTATCTGGCCTACGACCTGCGGGAGCGTCAGGCGGTGGCCATGAAGGAATACATGCCCCTGGACGCCGCCTGCCGGGCCCCGGGCAGCCAGGAGGTGCGCCCCGCCACCCGGAGCGAAAAGCAATACGAAAAATTCAAGCAGAAATTCCTGGACGAGGCCCGGACCATCTACAAATTCCGGGGGCACCCCAACATTGTGGAGGTGCGGCACCTGTTCTGCGAGAACGGCACCGCCTATTACACCATGGAATATCTGGAGGGCACGGACCTGGACAAATTTCTGGAGGCCCAGGGCGGACGGATAAGCTGGGCGGCGCTGCGGCCCATCGTCGCCCAGGCGGTCAGCGCCCTGAAGCTGATCCACGAGGAGAACACGGTCCACTGCGACATCAGCCCGGACAACCTCCTTCTGGTGGGGGGACAGGTCAAGCTGCTGGACTTCGGCGCGGCCCGGAGCCGGCTGCGGGGCAGCATCCGGGCCTCGGTGATCCTGGCAAAGCACGGCTACACGCCCCCGGAGCAGCTGCGCGGGCAGAACCTGGGGCCGTGGACGGATATCTACGCCCTGGCCGTGACCATTTACCACTGCGTCACCGGCTCCCTGCCCCCCAGGGCGGAGGACCGGCTGCTGCGGGACGGGACCCGGTGGCCCAGCCAGCTGGGACTGGCCGTCCCCTCGCCCCAATGGGAGCAGGCGCTGAAGAAAGCCATGGCCCTGCGCCCGGAGGACCGCTTCCAGCGCGTCACGGACTTCTGGGACGCGCTGAACGCCCGTCCGGCGGCTGAGCGCTGGCCGGCGCTGCTGGGCGTCCGGGGCCTGTTCGCCGGGCAAAGGCTCGTCATCCGGCAGGAGACCTGCCTGGGGACCGACGGGCGCTGCCACGTCGTCTATCCCCCCGGCAGCCCGGTCAGCCGGAGGCACCTGCGGCTCTGGCAGGAGGGAGGTGCGCTTCTGGCCATGGACCTGGGCTCCGCCCAGGGCAGCCGCCTGGACGGGCGGCCCATGACCCCCGGCCTGGTCTATTCCGTTCCCCCCGGCGCGTTCATCAGCCTGGGGGACAGCCAGGTTTTCCGCGCCGCGGAATCGGGTTGAACCCGGACGGGAAGCGATATGATATGATTCTGTCATCTGAAAGCAGCCGCTGCATATTTGAGCTGCTGCCATTCAACGAACTGCGGTACCCTCTCAGTCAGGCCGTTCGGCCTGCCAGCTCCCCCAGCGGGGGAGCCAAGGGAAATTAATTCAATCAACAGGAATACAGGAGGTAACTCATCATGGCACTGAAAACCTGCAAGAACGGACACCGCTACGACGACTCCATCACCCCGGAATGCCCGGAATGCGCCGCGCTGGCGAGGCACACCCTGCCCCTGGGCGGCTTTGACGACGGAATGTGGGGCGAGCCGGACGACTACGGCAAGACCCAGCCCGTGCGCGGCCCGGCGGCTCCCGCCCGGGGCGCTACCGTCCCCGTCAATCCCGCGCCGGAGCACTGGGCGGACGTCAACGACTACCGGGACGCGGACGCCGTGCAGGACCACTACGACCCCACCATGCCGGTGAATTACGGCGATACCGCCATCCAGCCCGTGACCGGGTGGCTGGTGTGCATTGAGGGCACGGAAAAGGGCCGGGATTACCGGCTCCACGCGGAGATGAACTACATCGGCCGCAGCAAGGCCAACGACGTGGTGCTCTCCAGCGACAACACCGTCTCCCGGGAGCGCCACGCGCTGATCGCCTATGACGACCGGGACAAGCTCTTTTACTTTGCCCCCGCCAGCGGCTCCAGCCTGGTGCGCCGCAACGGCAAGCCCGTGCTGAGCACCACCGAGCTGAATTCCGGCGACCGGCTGGAGATCGGCAGCGGCACCTACATCTTTGTTCCCCTGTGCGGGGAGGGCTTCCAGTGGTAAGCTCCATGGAACATCCTGAGACCCGGGCCGCCGACGCCGGGCCGCTGGTGATCGAATCCTACACCGAGACCGCCGCGCCGCCCGCGCCGGAGGCCGGCGGGGGCAGCGGCATGCTTCTGGGGGCGCTGGGCATCGTGCTTGCCCTGCTGGCGGCGGTGCTGGTGGTGCTGCTGCGGCGCAGGCGGGCCCGAAAGGGCGGCACCGCGGCGGTGGAACCGGCCCCCGCCGATCTTCCGGCGCAGGAGGCTCCCCTGCCCTCCACCAGCGAGATCACCGCGCCCCCGGTCAAGGGCAGCGTCCGCGCCGCCGTGCATCAGCACATCGGCAAGCGGGAGGATCAGCAGGATTCCTACGTCTGCACCGACCCGGCGGTCTACGGCGCGCGGGGGGTGCTGGCGGCAGTGGCGGACGGCATGGGCGGCCTGTCCAACGGGCGGGCGGTGAGCCAGGCCCTGATCCGCTGCTTTGAGGAGGGCTTCCTCCGGGCCGACCCTACCTTCGGCAGCGCCGACCTGCTGCTTCAGCTGGCCATCCGGGCCAACGCCCAGGTAAACGGGATGCTCCAGGGGCAGGAGCGCAGCGGCTCCACCCTGGTGGCCGCCGTCATCCGGGGCGGGCTGCTCCACTTCCTTTGCGTGGGCGATTCCCGCGTGTACCTGTACCGGGGTGGCGGACTGATCCAGCTGAGCCGGGAGCACATCTTCCAGGAGGAGCTGGCCGTCCGGGCCCTGAACCGGGAGATCCCCGGCAGCCGGGTCCGCGCCGACCGGCAGGCCCGCGCCCTGACCAGCTATTTTGGCATCGGGCACATTCCGGCTCTTGACAGGAACGACGCAGGCATTAAACTAATATCAGGAGACAAAATTCTGCTGGCCTCCGACGGCGTATTCGGCACTCTGACCGACCAGACGCTGGAGGCGCTGATGGCCATGGAGCCGGAGGCGGCCGCCCAGGCCATGGCGGAGCGGATCGCGGCGGCGGACAAACGCTATCAGGACAATCACACGGCGGTGATCCTGGAATACCAGGAATAGCCGCGGCGATACCGGGAGGGATGCCATATGAAGATCAGAACAGCCAGCCTGACGAACCGGGGCGGCCGAAGCACCAACGACGACACCGTCCGCATTTTTGAGGGCGACGACAGCACCTGGGTCTATGTGGGCGACGGGCTGGGCGCTTACGCCGGGGGGCAGCAGGCCTCCCAGGCCGCCGGGCAGGCCCTGAGCGACGCCGCCCGGGGCGGCAGCCTGCTCACCGACGAGCGGATGCTGGAGGCCGCCGGGATGGCAAACCAGGCGGTGCTCCAATTGCAGCAGCAGACCCAGGGGAGCATGAAGACCACCCTGGTGCTGCTGTACATCGAGGACGGGCGTGCCCGGTGGATGCACGTGGGCGACAGCCGCCTTTACCATTTCTCCGGCGGCTGGCTGCAAAGCCAGACCATGGACCACAGCGTTTCCCAGATGGCGGTGCTCATGGGGGAGATCACCCGGGACCAGATCCGCTTTCACGAGGACCGCAACCGGGTGCTGCGGGCGCTGGGGGCGGACAACGCCCGGCCGGATCTGTCCCCCACCATGATGCTCACCGGAGGCAAGGACGCCTTCCTGCTGTGCACCGACGGCTTCTGGGAAAACGTATATGAGGCCGAAATGGAGCAGGCCCTCCGCGACGCTCAAAGCCCGGAGGACTGGCTCAGCCGCATGGAGGAGATCCTCCGCCCGCGGCTGACGGAGGGCAGCGACAACTATACCGCCGCGGCAGTTTTCTGCTGACCGGCCAGGAAAGACGAGGTGACTGATATGGAACAAAAACGCTGCTACAGCTGCATGCGGCTCAAGGACGACCAGCCGGTCTGCCCCCACTGCGGCTATGACGAGCGCACCCAGAATGATATCCACCAGCTGCCCACCGGCACGGTGCTGAAGGAGCAATACCTGATTGGCCGGGTGCTGGGGCAGGGCGGCTTCGGCATCACCTACCTGGCCTGGGACCTGTACCTGGACACGCCGGTGGCGGTGAAGGAATATTTCCCCAAAGAGGTGGTGATGCGCGAGTGCTCCGTGAGCACCAACGTATCCATCTGCACCACCGACGGCGAGACCCGCTTCCGCAACAACAAGGAGCGCTTCCTGCGGGAGGCGAAAATGCTGGCCCGGTTCTCCCAGACCCCGGAGATCGTCCAGGTGCGCAACTTCTTCCTGGCCAACAACACCGCCTACATCGTCATGGAATATGTGGAGGGCATCACCCTGAAGCAGCACGTGGCCGACCAGGGCGGCAAGCTCAGCGTGGAGGAGACCATGTCCATCCTCCGCCCCATTCTGCGGGCGCTGGCCATGGTGCACAAGGCGGGACTGATCCACCGGGACATCAGCCCGGACAACATCATGCTGCTGCCCGGCGGCGGGGCGAAGCTGCTGGACTTCGGCGCGGTGCGGGACGTGGCAAACGGCTCCTCCGCCTCCACCGAGGCCATCCTGAAGCGGGGCTTTGCCCCCATCGAGCAGTATCAGAAGCGGGGAAACCTGGGGCCGTGGACGGATGTATACGCCATGAGCGCCACCATTTACTACTGCGTCACCGGCGAGGTGCTGCTGGATTCCCCCGACCGGCTGCTGGAATATGAGGACCTGGACCTGAGCAAGAAGGCGCCCCAGCTGCCGGAATACCAGTGCCGCGCCCTGGAGCACGGCCTGCAGCTGCGCACGGAAAACCGCACCGCCTCGGTGGAGGCGCTGTACCGGGAGCTGTTCCCGGAGGACGTCCCCGCCCCGGAGCCGTCCAAGCCCGCCCCCAAGGGGAAAAAGCAGCCCGTGAAAAAGGGCGCTCCCAAAAAGGAGCCTGAAAAGAAGGTCCCCGTGCTGAAGATCGCCGGGTGGGAGGTCCCCGCCCAGGTGCGGCGCTGGCTGCTGCCCGGCGCGGCGGCGGTGCTGGCGGTGGCGGCCATCGGCATTGCGGCGGCGCTGATCGCAGGGAAGGCGCAGCCCGCGCCGGGCCCGGAGCCGGAGCCGACCTCCTTCTGGCCCACCCTGGCCCCCACGGAGGAAGCCATCCCTGCTGGCGACGAGATCGTATCCGGCCAGTGCGGCGAGGGCATGACCTGGACGCTGAACCGCACCACCCAAACCCTGACCATCGAGGGGGAGGGAAAGATGCAGAACTACGCCGCCTGGTGGAACGCGCCCTGGGCGGATTACGCCCCCTGGAACGACTACCGGGACGAGATCACCGCGGTGGTGATCGGCGAGGGCATCACGGAGGTCGGAGAGCGGGCCTTCGATACCTTTGAAAATCTGCAAAGTGTGCAACTGCCCAGCAGCCTGCGAGGCATCGGTATGCAGGCGTTTTATCGCTGCAATCTGCATAGCGTGCAGCTGCCGGAGGGGCTGCGGTACATTGCCCCCTTTGCTTTCGCTGGCAACGCCCTGACGGAGCTTACCCTGCCGGACAGCCTGCGCTATGTGTACCGGGGCGCGTTCCAGGGAATGGAGGGCCTCCAGTCCGTCACCATCGGCCCCGCTACCCGCCTGAATCTGTACAGCACTGAGCCGATTTTCACCGGCACAAATGTCACGATCCATGGCTACACCAACTCGGCGGCGGAGGACTACGCCCGCATCTACGGCCATGAATTTCAGTCCGTCGGTACCCTGGAATGGACATCAGAGGGCCAGTGCGGCGACGATGTCTATTATCAGCTGAACCGGGACACCGGCCTGCTTCGCATCAACGGCTCCGGGGCCATGTGGGATTTCAACGGCACCTGGATGGAGGGCGAAAATGCGGCGGATTGGGTCGAGGGCCGGGAACTGCCTCCATGGAGCCAGGAGCGGGAAAACATCTACGTCGTGGCCATTGGCGACGGCGTGACCTGCGTGGGCGACAACGCCTTTGAAAATTGCCCCTGGCTGTGGGACGTCTCCTTCGGGAGCACCGTGGAGCGCATCGGCTTCCAGGCGTTCCTGAGCGCGGGCTTTGAGCTGCTGGCGCTGCCGGATAACATCACGGATATCAGCGGCTGCGCCTTCAACTGGTGCCCGAATCTGTGGTATGTGCGGCTGCCGGAGCAGCTGCCGGAGCTGTGGCGGGACGCCATCGCCGACTGCGAAAACCTGCGGGAGCTGTGGATCGGGCGGGACACCGTCATCACCGGGCTGGATGAGGGAGATTTCCTGACCAACACCGGCATGAGCTTCCCTGGCCTGGTCATCCACTGCCCGGAAGGCTCCGACGCCCTGCGCTGCGCCCAGGAGTACAACATCCCCTACGAAATTACGGAATGAGGTGACAAGCAATGGAGCAAGTGACCAAGGCCCTCAGCCCCGGCGCGATGGTCGGCAGACGGTACCGGCTGGAGCGGGTGCTGGGCGTGGGCGGCTACGGCATAACCTACCAAGGATTGGATACCCGGCTGGACGGGGCGGTGGCGGTGAAGGAATATTTCCCCAGCTTCTGCGCCCAGCGCATCACCCAGCGGGGGGCGGACATCCGCTGCATGGCGGGCATGGAGCAGACCTATGCCGTGGGCATGGAGCGCTTCCTGCGGGAGGCAAGGACCCTGCGGCAGCTGAACCATGTGGCATGCGTGGTGCGGGTCACTGATTTCTTTGAAGAAAACCACACCGCCTACCTGGTCATGGAATATCTGGACGGCAAAAACCTGAAGCAGATGGCGGCGGGCTTCGGCGGGCGCATCCCGCCGGAGGTGCTGCTGCCCGCCATGGCTCCCATCATCCGCGCCCTGGGCCAGGTGCACGAGACGGGGCTGATCCACCGGGACGTGAGCCCGGACAACATCATGATGCTCTCCGACGGCACCATGCGCCTGATCGATTTCGGCAACGCCCGGGACGCCTCCTCCGGCCAGCCCATGACCCTGGCCATGAAGGAGGGCTTCGCCCCCGTGGAGCAGTACCGCACCCGGGGCCAGGGCACCTGGACGGACGTATACAGCGTCTGCGCCACCATCTACTACTGCCTCACCGGCAAGCTGCCCACCCAGGCCTTCGACCGGCTGACGGGCACCCCCCTGCCCACCCCGACGGAGCTGGGGGTGCGGATGCCTGCCTGGCAGGAAAAGGCCATCCTGGACGGCCTGGAGATCCCCGTTCAGCAGCGCATCCAGGACATGGCGGAGCTTTGGCAGCGGCTGTACGTGGAGCCGGAGCAGCCCGCCGCCCCCGTCATCCCCACCACCCAGATCACCGATCCGCCGCAGATCCAGGAGGCCGAAAGCCGCCTGCTGGCCGGAATGCACCGCATCCGCAGCATCTTCGCGGAGATCTACCAGAAAATGAAAGAGCTGTAAGGGTATGGACGAACGATTTGACCGCTGCATCTATTGCTTTGCCCCCCGGCAGGAGGGCATCTGCCCCGCCTGCGGGGAGCCTGCCTCCGCCGCCTGGCAGCTGCGCCCCGGCATGATCCTGAAGGGCCGCTACATGGCGGGCAGTCCCCTGTCCGAGACGGCGGAGTGCATCCACTACCGGGGCTGGGACCTGGTAAAGGACGTCCCGGTGGAGATCGGCGAATTCTACCCCAAGGCCCTGGTCACCCGGAACGCCGCCGGAGCCGTGGTCTGCGCCGCCGGCCGGGAAGCCGAACTGGAGGCCGGCAAACAGGCCTTCTTCCAGCGTGTAAAGCTCTTCTACGACTGCGCCAGCCCCAACAGCAAAGCCACCCTAGACTTCTTCCCCCGCAACGGCACCTGCTACTACGTCCGAAAACCAAGGAGGCCGTAGGGGGCCTTTGGGGGACGATTAGATCATGTCCTTCCCCCTCTCAGTCAGGTCTGAAGCCTAACTGAGAGGGGAACAAGGGAAAATGAGGGGTTGACAAGGTGAGGAGTGTGGTGTATAATGCGTTTTAGTTAGCAACGGCTAACTAGTTGAAATAGAGGCCTCCCTGGGTGGGGATTTTTGTTTGAGCAGTGGTTAGCATAGGCTAATTCAAAAAATAAGGAGAGTCAATTATGAAAAAGAAAATGATTGCGTTTGTTCTGTGTCTGGTCTGCCTGGTGTCGGTGGTGTCCTTCGCCGGGGCGGAAGAGGTCCAGGAGGATTATCTGGCCGGGATCAGCGGCACCTACGTGGAGCTGTTCCCGGAGATGGCCAAGGAGGAATACCGCCAGCTGTGGCTGGATGCCGCCGCGCCCCTGGTGGGTGAGGAATACGCCGAGGACGCCACCGATCTGCTGCTGAGCATGTGCATGGCTGAGATCTACGGCGACGAGGCGACCCAGGCTTACGAAAATGACCCGGAGAGCATGCGCTTTGACTGCTACTTCCTGGGCGGCGTCGCCCAGTTCGTCATGGACGGCGATGTGATCACCGGCCTGGACGCCGAGGGCAACGAGGTCTTCTCCCACAGCTACCACACCATTGACGTAGACTGCGACGAGGACTTCCTGTTCTACCAGACCGACGACGCGGACGCCGGACAGTTTACCTACTTTGCCTTCTCCCCCGACACCATGGAGACCACCTATCATCTGGAATTCCGCTACGCCGAGGACGTGGAGGACCTGATGAGCTGGTTTGAGGGCAGCTACGCCTACTGGAACGCCGCCGCCATCGCCGCCGACTACACCGACGAGATCATGGCCGACGTGATCAGCCTCTTTGTCACGGAGAACCTCTCCGACGAGGAAGCATAACAACACCCGTTTTCCCCTTTTTTCCAGGCGCCCCCGTGAAACGGGGCGTCTGGTTTTTTCTTAGGCAGTAAAGGGAAATGGCAAGGCGCTCCTTTTTGGGGAGCGCCTTGCCGGTATGGGAAGGGGGGGGGATTATTTGGCTTCGTCGGTGCGGTAGATGAACTTTACCTGGCCGTCCATGGTGTCGTCCAGGCCGGTGAAGCTGCGGTAGGTGCGGGAGACGTCCATGATGGCGTTCAGGCGGGCCAGGAGGGCATCCAGGTCGCCGTCCACCAGGTCGGTGAGCTTCTGGACGCCTTCGTCGGTGAACTGCTTCAGACCGTCGGACAGCTGCTGAGAGCCGTCATGGAGCTGGGTGATGCCATCCACCAGGGCGGGCAGGGAGCCTTGCAGCTGGGTCAGGCCGTCGGTCAGGGTTGCCGCGCCGTCGGTGAGCTGGCCCGCGCCGGTGCACAGGTCGGCGCTGCCGGAGAGGATGGCGGAAGCGCCGTCCGCGGCGGAGGAGACGCTCTCGGTATAGGTCTTCAGGCCGGTATAGAAGGCATTGTAGCTATCCAGGGAGGTCAGCAGCTCGGAGATGGTCTGACGTCCGGCGGCGGCCTGGGTGTACTTGGACTGGACCTCCGCGCCGCTCATGTTCTCGGAGATCAGATTGCTGATCTGCTCCTCCACGTTCTGGCTGATCAGCGCCTGGACATTCTCGCTCTGCATCTGGGCATCCAGATTGGTGGTGATGGCGGTCTGGGCGGTCTCGGTGCCCATCTGCGCATTGGTGGTGGCGGTGATGTTCTCCTGGACATTGCCCAGGGCCATCTGGGTCTCCACAGTGGAGGCAATGGCTGCCTGCTGATCCCCGGTGATCTGGCCGGCGTCAACGGCGGTCTGGTAATCCTCCGGGGACAGCCCGGTAGCGGCGGTGATGACCTGCGCGGTGACCTGCTGGCGGACCGCCTCGGTTACCTGGGCCTGCACCTGCTGGCGAACGGCCTCGGTGACCTGGGCGCTGACCTGCTCACGGACCGCTTCGGTGACCTTCTCCACCACCTGGCTGCGGTTGGCCTCCACGGCGGCGGTGACCTGCTCCAGGGCAAGCTCACGGATGGTGCCCTCGCTGAGGGAATTGAGGACGCTGTTCAGCGCGTCGGTGTAATTTTCAATGGTCAGGTCGGGCACATTCACGCCCGCGGCCTTCAGCTGGGTGGTGGCGGTGGCCAGCAGAGTATTGAACACCTGCTCCGCGCCGCCGGTCAGGGAATCGTTATTGGAGACCAGGGTATTCAGGCCGCCGGTCAGCTCCGCCACACCGGCATTGAGCTGATCCGCGCCGTCTTGCAGAGAGGACGCGCCATCGTGCAGGGCGGACGCGCCGTCCGTCAGCTGATCCACGCCGCTGACCAGGTCGCCGGACTTCTCCAGCAGGGTAGCCAAGCCCTCGTTCAGGGCGTCGGTACCGTCGGTGAGCTGGGTCAAAGCGCCGGTGAGCTGATTCACCGCGTCGGACACATCCTCGGAGGAATCCAGCTTGGCATCCTCAAAGGCGTTGAACACCTGATTGGTGACCAGGGTCACGGTCATGCCCATCTGGAAATCGGTGGCGTCAGCGGTGATCTCAACATAGCTGGGGACCTCCAGGGTGTCCTTATCCACGCCCAGATTCTCCTGCATGCCGGGCAGCGCCACGCCCACCACGGCGGTGTGGTCGCCGTCGTTGACCACACGGCCGTTGGTCACCTCCACATTGCGGAAGATGTCATTGTCCAGCACCAGGCCGGTGACGGCGGCGAAGGGGACATAGATTTTTTCCTTTTCGCCGTTCAGCTCCACCAGCTCATACAGGCGGTTGTCATAGTCGAAGCGGATGGTCACCCGGCCGCTCTTGCCCACCAGATCTTCCAGGGCGATGTCCTGGCCGTCCAGCTGATAGGAGACGGTGAGGGATACGGGCAGCTCCTTGTCGGTGGTGCCCCGGTAATAGATGTCGCTGCCGTTGGCAGTCCAGGTGAGAGCCTCGCCGTCGGCGGCGTAGGTCTCGTCGCCCTTGACGTTTTCAATGTCCGTCAGCGCGCTGCGGTCGGCCAGGGCATCCTCCCCGGCGGCGTTCTTCAGCCAATCGCTGACGATGACCTGCCGGACAGCGCCGTCCGCTCCGGCCAGAACGTAAACCGTTTCATCCTTTTCATTCTTCACGCCGTCGTCGGCAAAGGCAAACCCTGCGCCGGTCAGGCAGAGGGCGGCGCTCAGGCCGAGGGCAATTACTTTTTTCAGCAGTTTGTTCATTTTCAATACCTCCACATTTATTTCACAGGGTTCTTTGACTTGGCATCAATTTTCGTCATGCCCAGGGTGGTCTTGCAGATCACCTTATCCAGCAGCATGAACATGGCGGGCAGGATGAAGATCACCAGCAGCATACTCACCACAGCGCCCCGGGCGATCAGCATACACATGGAGCTGACGATCTCGATATCGGAGTACACAGCTACGCCGAAGGTGGCGGCGAACATTCCCATGCCGGAGACGATGATGGAGGGGATGGAGGTGGCCAGGGCGGTCTGCACGGCAGTGCGCTTGTCGCTGCCGGAGATGCGCTCGGCCTTATAGCGGGTGGTCATCAGGATGGCGTAGTCCACCGTCGCGCCCAGCTGAATGGTGCTGATGCAGATGGGGGTGATGAAAGCCATGCTCTGGCCCAGATAATGGGGCAGGCCCAGGTTGATGAAGATGCCCAGCTCGATCACGGCGATCAGGATCACGGGCAGCGTCAGGCTCTTCTCCACCAGCAGAATGATGATGAAGATGGCAACCAGGGACACGGCGGTGACCACGGCAAAGTCATGGTCGGTGGTTTCGATCATGTCCTTCATGCAGGGCGCTTCGCCGATGAGCATGCCGGTGGGATCGTAGGATTTCAGGATCTCATTCAGCCGGGTGATCTGCTCGTTCACCGCGTTGCTGGCGGGGGCATATTCAGAGTTGACCAGCAGCAGCTTCCAGTTGTCGCTTTCCAGGGTGTCGGTCAGCTCGGCGGGCAGCAGCTCCTCCGGGATGCGGGAGCCAACCAGGCTCTCCATGCCCAGCACGTACTTCACGCCGTCCACCTGCTCCATCCGGGCCATCATTTCCTTGACCTGCCTGGAGGAGGTATTGGCATCCACCAGCACCATGTGGGTGGAGGCAATGTTGAAGTCATTGTGCAGCTTCTCGTTGGAGACCACGTAGTTCATTTCCTCCGGCAGGCACTGGCCCATGTCGTAGTACACTTCGTCGTTGGCCTTGGCGTAGCCGTTGTAGGCGGGATAGATCAGGGCCACGAACAGGATGAGGAACACGGGGAAGATCTTCACGATGCCCTTGGCAAACCGATCCATGTTGGGAATGATGGAGCGGTGCTTGGTCTTTTGCAGGGGCTTATCCAGCACCAGGATCATGCTGGGCAGCACGGTCACGCAGCCCAGGACGCCCAGCAGCACGCCCTTGGCCATCACGATGCCCAGGTCGCGGCCCAGGGTGAAGCTCATGAAGCACAGAGCGATGAAGCCCGCGATGGTGGTGACGGAGCTGCCGATGACGCTGGTCAGGGTCTCCTTGATGGCCACCGCCATGGCTTCCTTGTTATCCGGGTACTTCTCGCGCTGCTCGTTGTAGCTGTGCCACAGGAAGATGGAGTAGTCCATGGTCACGGCCAGCTGGAGCACAGCGGACAGGGCCTTGGTGATGTAGGAAATTTCACCCAGCCAGTAGTTGGTGCCCATGTTCAGCAGGATCATGGCCCCGATGGAAACCAGGAACACCAGCGGGATCAGCCAGCCATCCAGCAGCAGGAACATGGCCACGCAGGCCAGCAGCACTGCCAGGCCGACATAAATCGGCTCCTCCTGCTCGCACAGGTCTTTCAGGTCCACCACCAGCGCCGTCATGCCGGACACAAAGCACTGCTTGCCGCAGACGCTTCGGATCTCCTTAACGGCCTCCATGGTGCTGTCCTCGCTGGTGCCGCTGTCGAAGAACACGGCCATCATCGTGGAGTGGTCGGTATTGAATTCGCTGTACACCTTTTCCGGCAGCAGCTCCATGGGGATGCTCAGGTCCGCCAGGGAATCATACCACAGCACGGTGGCCACGTGGTCGATGCTCTCCACCTTTTCTTTCAGGGCGGCCACATCCTTTTCCGGCATATCCTCGAAAATCAGGAAGGTGAAGGCTCCCTTGTTGAAGTCCTTCAGCAGCTCATCCTGGCCGATGACGGTCTCCATGTCGCTGGGCAGGTAGGTCAGCATGTCATAGTTGACACGGGTGGCCGCCATGCCCATTACCGAGGGGATCATCAGCAGCAGCGTCAGGATCAGGATCGGGATGCGGTATTTGACGACCGCTTTTGAAAAACGCATTTTAATTATCCTCCCATACATCACAATATTCCACATCGATCACATCAGGCTTCTGATGCTTGACGATTTTCACAAGGCTGACCGCCACGCTCAGGTTCAGAATGCCTTCGCACAGCAGCGAGATGCCCAGCAGCGTGACGATGACCTCCACCGCCTCGGAGGGGCGGAAGGCCAGCAGCAACCCGGCCACCCCGGCCACAATGGCCATCACCATGGTCAGCCACCACTGGCGGATGCCGAAGCGCCGGGCGTCCATGGCGGTGCCCACCTTGAACAGGCTGTCCACCAGGATGCAGATGCCCATGGAGATGCACAGGAAGTTCATCACATTGTCGGGCTTCAGCAGGGTGATGATCCCCAACAGCATCAGCAGGATTCCAAATTGCAGATCATACTGGAAGGCCAGGCGGAACAGATCCTTGGAAAAGTAACCCACCAGCCTTACCGCGCCAAATACCAGCATTGAAACACCGAAGAAAATCGCAATGGTCTGCGCGGAGGGCGCGGGGAACGCGATCAGCGCCACGCCCATCAGGCAGAACACAACGGAAATGGCGATATAGCCATACTTGGCGACCTTCATCGGAACAACAGAACGGGATTTCATATTTCTGCGCCTCCTTCGGCATGTGTTCGGTTCCATTGACTGGACATAGAATACAATATTTTTTTGCCCTTGAACACGGTCATTCCCCCGCCGGTGCCCGAAAAACAGGCACTATTTTCCATCTGCCCAGTTTTTGCGCACCGCCGCCCCCGTGTTGAATTTTTGGGCACGAAGTCCCTTGTGCCCAAAAATCGCAAAACCGGCGGCACAGCGGCCGCCGGGGCGTAAAAATTCAAAAAAAGGGTTGCAAACGGGGCCCTTCCATGATATAATTCTCTGTGTGTCCGACCATGGGCGCGTTGCACCAATATATTGGGATGTCGCCAAGCGGTAAGGCACCAGACTTTGACTCTGGCATTCGTCGGTTCAAATCCGGCCATCCCAGCCATATCTGATCCGCTAGCTCAGTTGGCAGAGCAACTGCCTTTTAAGCAGTGGGTCCGGGGTTCGAATCCCCGGCGGGTCACCAAAAATCGGCAAACTTCGGCGGAAGGTTGCCGATTTTTACTTCTTCACTCTTCACTCTTCACTAAATTCGGACGTCCGATTTTTGGAAAGTAAAAAGTAATAGTGAATAGTGAATAAGTAGGATGCGAAGGGGGGAGATTTATGGGAAGTCCGTTACAGGAAAAATCTAAAGCGTTTGCCTTGCGGATCATCAAAGTATGCAATGAGGTACGACAGCAGAAGCGGGAATCCGTTCTGACAGGCCAGCTTCTTCGCTCCGGAACCAGTATTGGTGCCAATATTCGGGAAGCATTTTATGCACATGGCAGGGCGGACTTTGTCGCAAAGCTCCAAATTGCCCTCAAAGAGTGTTCTGAAAGTGAATACTGGCTGGAATTGCTGATTGAAAGCGAATACTATGAGGATAAGACCATTCTTGACCAGTGTATTGAGATCAAAAAGCTTTTGATCTCATCTATCAATACAGCGAAAAACAATGCGAAGTAATCGCATCCAAAGCGATTAATCTACATAAGGGCAAGGCCTCCACATCTGTGGTGGCCTTGTCCTTTTTGTTTTCCCAAAGAGGATTCGAACCCATTTCAATGCGGGTGTCCAGTGGACACCTGCGCCCACCAGTGCAAACACTGGTGGGAACCACAATGTCATCGAATCCCCGGCGGCTTCCTTTTGCTTGCGGGGCGGCTATGTATGCCTCACCGGGCAGTTTGCCAGCAGGGCCAGCAGGCGGGTGCTGGCGGCTTCCTCCTGCCTTGCCAGGGCGCGGAAGGAAAATCCGAATTCGCTGCTGGCGCTCCAGCTCTGGAATGCCTGCCACAGCTCCCGGCTGCGGCGGTAGGCCAGGGCCAGCCCCCGGCACAGCTGCTTTTCCGGCCAGCAGGTCTGATCGTGCGGCAGCTCCAGCCCCCGCAGCATTGCCATGCCGCTCACCGCCTGGGCGGCGGCGGCCGCCTCCCGGTGCAGCTCCAGCAGCGTCTGCCGGGCTTGCCCGGCGCACAGGGCGGCCAGATTGCGATAATCCGCCGCCGCCTCCCGGCACAGTCTTGCCAGCTGGGGCAGCTCCATTGGCTCCCTGCCCCCCACCCGCTGCCAGACCCGGGCCTCCATATCCTCCATTTGCGCCACTCCCTTAAAAGCATTTCCCTCCATTCTACCCGGCCGGGGCGAAAAATGTGCGAAAAAATAATTGCTTTTTCGTTCATTTGTGCTATAATGAAAGAAAGAGAATTTACAAGGAGGCTTCGCCATGCCCAGAACCAGCAACAAGCCGGAGGAGATCATGAATTTCGTCAACGAATTTGTCCAGGAGCATGGCTATTCCCCCTCGGTGCGGGAGATCGGCGAGGCCGTGGGCCTGCGCTCCACCGCTTCGGTGAGCTACCATTTGCAGGCCCTGCAAGCCAAGGGCATTCTGGGAGCCGCCGGGCAGAAGGGCCGCAAGCGCGCTCTGGCCGCCGGGGCCAGGCCGGGGCAGATCCCCATTGTGGGCGTGGTCACTGCGGGCATGCCCATCCTGGCCGTGGAAAATCAGGAGGGCACCATGGCCTGGGACGATCCGGGCTGCTTCGCCCTGCGGGTCCGGGGCGACAGCATGATCGGCGCAGGCATCCTCAGCGGCGACAAGGTGGTGGTCCGCCCCCAGCAAACGGCGGATGACGGGCAGATCGTGGTCGCCCGCCTGGGCGACGAGGCCACCGTCAAGCGCCTGCGCCGCCGGCACGGCGAGATCTGGCTCATGCCGGAAAACGAAGCCTACCCCCCCATCGACGGCACCCAGGCCGAGATCATCGGCATCGTCAAGGCCGTTGTGAGAGAATATTGAGACAAAAACCGGGCCTGTTGCAAAATACGCCCATGAAAAAACCACATCGACCATCCCGAAAGGG
>USEU01000021.1 GCA_900553805.1 uncultured Eubacteriales bacterium | reverse complement strand
GAATTGAGCCAAAAATCCAGGCTGGGGCTTCTTGCCAAATTGTGCGGTGTTGCCCAAGAATAAACAGGCGTCTCCCTATCACGCCGACGATTCGCGGCGCATAATCTGGGACACAGGAGTGATGACAATGCGTAATATTCTGATTTATCCTGTGGGCTGCACCCCCGCAAGCCATGCAGCGGTTAGGGCGCTGGCGGACAGCGGCATCGACATAGCCGACCACATTACGCCGGAGGCAACCCACCTACTTATGGATGCGCCCAGCTTTTCCGGGAATGGGCTGCTGAAAAGCGGCGCAAATTTACAGGAGCTTTTGGCGCTGCTGCCTGAGCATATCACGCTAATCGGCGGGATGCTGCCGGAGGAAATCACAGGCAGCCATCCGGCAATCGATCTGCTAAAGGATGATCTCTATCTGTGGAAAAACGCAGCGCTGACCGCTGAGTGTGCACTGCGGGTTGCCGGAGAGAAGATAAGCTTCTCCCTCTGCGGCGCTCCCGTCCTGGTCATCGGGTGGGGACGGATCGGCAAGCAGCTGGCGTTTCTGTTGAAGGCCCACGGTACAGAGGTTGCGGTTCTTTCCCGCTCTATCGCCCACCGGGCGGAGGCCACCTCCTTTGGGCTGCACAGCATTGCGCCGGAAGCACTTGCTGACGAAATTCACAAATACCGCATTCTCTTCAATACGGCTCCCGGCATCATGGTACCCCGGCCGCTGGCGGCGGAATGTGCGGGCAGCCTGAAAATCGATCTTGCTTCCACGCCGGGGATCGAGGCAGCGGATGTGATTCAGGCGCGAGGACTTCCGGGCATCCACGTCCCGGAAAGCGCCGGGCGACTGATCGCAGACACGGTAATCCGCCTGACGCGGGAGGGCGGCGTATGAATGTTGGATTTGCAATGTGCGGCTCCTTCTGTACATTCTCCAAGGTGTTCCCGGTGATGGAGCAGCTGGCGGAGAATCACCAGGTATTCCCCATCTTCTCCTTTGCCTCCGCCAGCACCGATTCCAGGTTTGGCACGGCAGCAGAATTTTTGGAACGGGCTGAGCGCATCTGTGGTCGGCCCGTCATTCAAACCATCGCCGGTGCGGAGCCGATTGGGCCAAAGAAGCTGCTGGATGTACTGGTCATTGCCCCATGCACCGGCAACACCCTGGCAAAGCTCAGCCACAGCATTGCGGACACCCCGGTGACCATGGCGGCAAAAAGCCATTTGCGCAACGGCAGACCGGTGCTGGTTGCCGTCTCCACCAACGATGGGCTGGCCGGGGCGGCAGAGAACATTGGCCGCCTGATGGCGCGAAAGCATTACTATTTTATTCCCTACGGGCAGGATGATCCGGAAAAGAAACCCACTTCCCTGGTTGCCCATTTTGAGCTGATTCCCCAGGCGGTGGAACTGGCCGCCCAAGGAATGCAAATGCAGCCATTGCTGCGGTAAACGAAACAGGGCAGAGCGCCAACCAAGGTGCTCTGCCCTTCCCTATTTACAGATGCTGATAAAATTCTTGCAGCACTGCCGCTAATCTGTCCGGCGACTGAGTGTTCACCTCGTGGCCTGCTCCCGGAATCTCTTTGAATTCCGCATTGGGCAGGATAGCCGCCAGGGCTTTGGATGCCTTTTGATTGGCGCTGTCCTGTTCTCCGCACACAAGCAGCGTGGGGCAGCGCAGTGTTTTGACGGACTGACTGAAATTCTGCTTCCCCGTTGTCTTGCACAGGCTGACAAAATTTGCCTTTTGGAAGCCGGTCTGCTGAAATGCCGATTCCTTCATAAAATGAAACATCACGTTTTGCAGAGCCAGTAATGCCTTGGGCATTTTATACTGGGTGGCAATCAAAACCAGCGCCTTCACCTTCTCCGGGTGGTCGATAGCGTAGTTCAGTGCCAGCACCGCTCCAAGGGACAGGCCGCACAGAACGAGGGGATCGTCCGCCGCATCGCAAGCCTGGGAGACAGCCGCATAGAGATTAGAATAAGTTGCTTCCTTTCCCCTTATCAGCCCCACCAAATCAAGGCAGGTTCCCTTTTCCGGCAGCTGTTCCAGCAGCGGCTGCCAGCTGGCTGCTGTCTGACCTAATCCGTGCAAATAGATGTATTCCAATCTTCTTTCCTCCCTATGCTTGTCACTGCGTCATTAAACAAGCGCTTTCAGCTCTTCGGCCAGATCAGTCTTCTCCCAGGGGCGCCCCTCCACGCCGAAGTGACCGTTGGCAGCGGTGTCCGCATAGATGGGGCGGCGCAGGTCAAAACGCTTGATAATACCGGCAGGGGTCATATCTACGGTCTTGCGCAGCAAATCCGTCATCTGCTCCTCCGGAATAACACCGGTGCCGAAGGCATCCACCCGAACGGAGACAGGCTCCGCCACGCCGATGGCGTAGGCCAGCTGCACCTGCACCTTGGTTGCCAGCCCCGCCGCCACCAGGTTCTTGGCCATATACCGGGCCAGATAGGCCGCGCTGCGGTCCACCTTGGTGGGGTCCTTGCCGGAGAAGGCACCGCCGCCGTGGGAGAAATAGCCGCCGTAGGTATCCACAATGATCTTTCTGCCGGTCAGGCCGGTGTCACCGTTGGGGCCGCCGATGACAAAATTGCCGGTGGGGTTGATGAAGATATGCTTCACATCCTCCATACGGAAGCCGTATTTTGCCAGCACGGGCGCGATCACCTCTTTGGCAATGTAGGCGCGCAGCGCTTCGATCTCAAAATCCTGACTGTGCATCACGGAGACGACCACGGTGTCCACGCCGACCACATTTCCCTGCTCGTCGAATTCCACGGTGGCCTGGGTCTTTCCGTCGGCGCGGAGCAGGTCGGTAGAACGGATGCATTCGCTCAAGCGATTGCTCAGCGCCCGAGCCAGGGCAATGGGCATGGGCATCAGCTCCGGGGTCTGGGTGCAGGCTCCGCCGAACATCATGCCCTGGTCGCCCGCGCCGCCCACCTGATCGTTGGTGCCCATGGCGATATCGACGGACTGGGTGTGGATGTGACACTGGATCTCCACCGTGTCGGCATCGAAGCCGTCGCCGGGGTACACATAGCCGATTTTACGGATGGCCTGGCGGGCGACGGCGGGATAGTCCACCACCGCCTTGGTGGTGATCTCGCCGCAGATCAGGCAAAGGTCCGTGGTGACCATGGTCTCGCAGGCCACACGGGAATTGGGGTCCTGGGCCAGGCAGGCATCCAGGATGGCGTCGGAAATCGAGTCGGCTACCTTGTCGGGGTGGCCATTGGTGACGCATTCGGAGGTAAACAGTCTTTTTTCCATTTCTATATTCCTTTCTCTCTGCGCAGAAACGATCACAGCAAATAAAAACCGCACACCGAAGATTCGATGTGCGCGTCTATCGAATCCTCATCTTTCGTTGCCGCCGGATTTAGCACCTTGAATAACAGGTTGCTGGGTTTCATCGGGCCGTTCCCTCCACCACTCTTGATAAGGCTTATATGCAATTTTCATTTGTCATGCTCATTATAATCCTGTTTCGGGATTTGTCAAGTAGGGGCGAAAACATTCCCGCATTGTTCACAAATACGATATGGACTTTTTTCTCCGCTGCTGGTAAAATATACGCAAAGCAGTTTTAGGAGTTGATCTTTTTGAAAAATCTGCGCAGAAACTTTGAGCGGTTCTGCCTGCGGAACCGAAACAAGGGCATCCCCAACCTGATGCTCTATATCTGCATTGGCAACGCGGTCATGTATGTGATCAGCATGGTGACACGG
Organism: uncultured Eubacteriales bacterium; assembly: GCA_900553805.1. Classification (GTDB taxonomy): domain Bacteria; phylum Bacillota; class Clostridia; order Oscillospirales; family Oscillospiraceae; genus Faecousia. Next base: position 28,512 of record USEU01000021.1, on the reverse strand, counting down.
AATTATACGCTTTACAATCTGCTGTCCTTCAACCGGCGGCTGATCCTTCAGGGGCAAGTATGGCGGCTGTTCACCTATCCGCTGACCTACCTGACCAGCAACATTCTGCTGATGGCCATTTCCCTGCTTTGTTACTATTCTTTGGGCAACGCCATGGAACGCATGTGGGGAACGCTGAAATTCAACATCTTCTATCTCACCGGCGTGGTGCTGATGGATATATACGCGATGATCTTCAATTGCAGCGCCAATGTGTATTATCTGAACATGAGCCTCTTCCTGGGATACGCCACCCTCTTCCCGGATGCCAGTTTCCTTTTGTTCTTTATCATCCCGGTCAAGGCCTGGGTGCTGGCGCTGTTTGACCTGGTGATCATTCTGCTGGGCGTTTTCAGCCCGCCGTTTACGGCTGCCAACCTGTTCCCGCTGATCGCCCTGGGGAACTACTTCCTGTTCTTTGGCAAGGATGTGCTGAATGTGATCCCCCTGAGCTGGCAGAACAATGCCCGCAAGCTCTTCCACAAAAAGCCAAGGCAGCCAAAGGTGATCCAGTTCCACGTCAGCCAGAAGCCCCAGGAGCCGAAGCAGAACTACAACCATCGCTGCACGGTGTGCGGCCGCACGGATGTATCGAACCCGGAGCTGGAATTCCGCTACTGCTCCAAATGCAAGGGGTACTACTGCTACTGCCAGGATCACATCAACAACCACGTTCACATTCAGTAAGCGGAGGGACAAGCGATGCCGAAATATATCATGGCGCTGGACTCCGGCACCACCTCCAACCGATGCATTCTGTTTGACCAGGCCGGTGAAATCTGTGCGGTGGCGCAGAAGGAATTTACCCAGATCTTTCCCCAGCCCGGCTGGGTGGAGCACGACGCGGACGAGATCTTTGAGACCCAGCTGTCCGTCGCCCGGCAGGCCCTTGCCAGCATTGGGGCAAACGCGGCGGATATTGCCGCCATCGGCATCACCAACCAGCGAGAAACCACAATCCTATGGAACAAGCACACCGGGCAGCCCATCTGCAATGCCATTGTCTGGCAATGCCGCCGGACCACGGAGATCTGCCAGCGGCTGCAAAGCCGGGGGCTGACCCAGGCCATCCGAGAGAAAACCGGGCTGGTGATCGACCCCTACTTTTCCGGCACGAAGATCCACTGGATCCTGGAAAACGTCCCCGGCGCGCGGGAGATGGCAGAGCAGGGCGACCTGCTGTTCGGCACGGTGGAGACCTGGCTGATCTGGAAGCTCACCGGGGGCAAGGTACACGTGACGGACTATTCCAATGCCTCCCGCACCATGCTTTTCAACATCAATACCCTGCAATGGGATGAGGATATTCTGAATTGGCTGGACATCCCCCGCTCCCTGCTGCCGGTGCCTATGCCCTCCAGCTGCCGCTATGGGCTGACGGAGCCGCAGTTCTTCGGTGCGCCCATTCCCATTTCCGGCGCGGCGGGCGACCAGCAGGCGGCGCTGTTCGGGCAGGCCTGCTTCACCCCCGGCGATTCCAAGTGCACCTACGGCACCGGCGCGTTTCTGCTGATGAACACGGGGAAAAAGCCTATTTTGTCCAACAACGGACTGGTCACCACCGTTGCCTGGGGACTGAACGGCGAAGTAAATTACGCGCTGGAGGGCTCCATCTTCGTGGCCGGGGCAGCGATCCAATGGCTGCGGGACGAGCTGCATCTGATTGAGACCGCCGCCGACTCCGAGTACCTGGCAAAGCGGGTGCCGGATACCAACGGGTGCTATGTCGTCCCCGCCTTTACCGGGCTGGGCGCGCCCTACTGGGATGCCTACGCCCGGGGGGCCATTGTTGGACTGACCCGGGGGGTGAATCAAAACCACATCATCCGCGCCACTCTGGACTCCATTACCTATGAGATCCACGACGTGCTCTCCGCCATGGAGGCGGACGCGGGAATTTGCCTTTCCTCCCTGAAGGTGGACGGCGGCGCTTCCGCCAACAATTACCTGATGCAGACCCAGGCGGACATCAATTCCGCCCCGGTGGACCGGCCCAAATGCGTGGAGACCACTGCCGCGGGAGCTGCGTATCTGGCCGGACTCGCGGTGGGCTTCTGGAAGGACCAGGCCCAGCTGAAGGCCATCCGCCAAACCGACCGCATGTTCCAGCCAAAACTGAGCGGGCAGGAACGGGCCGGGCGGCTGGAGGGCTGGAAGAAGGCCGTCCGCTGCACCAGAGGCTGGGCTGCAAACGAATGATCCTCCCATTCTCCACCCCGTTCTGTTTGTCCCCGCGGCGCATAGGATGTTCCATACAACTGAAACATGAGGTGGTCGTATGGAACCTATTGCAAGCCGAAACCAAACGATGCTGCGCGGGAGCCTGCTGGAGCTTCCCGCATTCTCCCACGAAAACCACGGCAAGCGCTTTTTTCGGTTTTTCCTGGAGGTGCCCCGTCTTTCCGGGGCGGTGGACATTCTGCCGGTCATTGCAGAGCAGACAGCCCTGCGGGCCATGGACCCTTTCGGCGGCGGGCTGCTGACGGTGACAGGACAGGTGCGCTCCCACAATATCCGCGAGGGCGGGCGGCGGCGTCTTTCCGTCTTCGTCTTCGCCTCCGATGTGATTGCCGAGGATGGGGAGTCAATCAACACCGTCCGGCTGGACGGCGCCGTGTGCCGGGAGCCGACTTACCGCCGCACGCCCCTGGGGCGTGAGATCTGCGACGTGATGCTGGCGGTGCCTCGGGCCTTTCACCGGGCGGATTACCTGCCCTGCATCCTATGGGGAAAAATTGCCGCCCAGGCGGCGGGCTGTGCCGTGGGAGACCGCATTCTCCTGGACGGGCGGCTGCAAAGCAGGATCTACACAAAGCTCACCGAGGAGGGCGCTGAGGAGCGCACCGCCTATGAGATATCCGCCATGACAGCGGAATTCCCCGCGCCGGAGGAGCAGGAGCGCGACGAATAAAAATACAGAGGAATATACCCATGGAAGAGAAAGTAACCGCAATCATTGATATCCTAAAGGAGCGCTATCCCGCCGCGCTGTGCGCCCTGCACTATGACAAGGACTATGAGCTGATGATCTCCGTCCGGCTGTCCGCCCAGTGCACCGATGCTCGGGTCAATCAGGTCACCCCCGCGCTGTTTGCCGCCTACCCCACTCTGGAGGCCATGGCAAGTGCCAATATTGAGGATGTGGAGGAATACGTGCGCTCCTGCGGATTTTACAAGCATAAGGCCCGGGATATCGTGCTGGCCTGCCAGATGCTGCTCTCCGACTACGGCGGAAAGGTGCCCGGAACCATGGAGGAGCTGCTTAGGCTCCCCGGCGTGGGGCGGAAGACGGCAAACCTGCTGCTGGGCGACATTTATCACGTACCGGGAAGCGTGGTGTGCGACACCCACTGCATCCGCATCTGCGGCCGGTTGGGGCTGAGCACCGGCAAGGAGCCGGAAAAGGTGGAGCAGCAGCTGCGCAAGATCTTACCACCGGAGGAATCCTCGGATTTCTGCCACCGCATGGTGCTGTTCGGGCGGGATATCTGCACCGCCCGGAATCCCCGCTGCGCCCGATGCCCCCTGAGCATGTTCTGCACCGTGGGCAGCCCTCAGGCATAAGGGAAACGCTGAATACCTGTCCCCCCTGACGCATAGAATGCGGACAAGGGGGGATTTCTTTGCGCCAAACCAAACCGATCTTCTATCGCGCGCTGCTGCTGACCGGCGTGAACCTGCTGCTGCGGGTCGTGGGCACCTCCTTTCAGGTCTACCTGTCCCGGCACATCGGTGCGGCGGGAATTGGACTGCTTCAGCTGGTGCTCTCCGTTGGGAATCTGGCAATGGTGGGAGGTGTGGCTGGGATTCGGACGGCCACCATGTACCTGACGGCGGAGGAGCTGGGCAAGGGCAGGCCGGAAAACGTGGGGCAGATCCTTTCCTCCTGCTTTCTTTACAGCATTCTTTGCAGCGGTACCGTGGGGGCGGCGGTGTATTTCGGTGCTCCGGCGCTGGCGGCCAGCTGGATCGGCAACGAGCAGACCGTGCCGGTGCTGCGGCTTTTTGCCGTGTTTCTGCCCGCCGTGTGCCTGAGCGGCGTGATGAGCGGGTACTTCACCGCCGCCAACCGCATTGGCACCCTGGCAGCGGTGGAGGTGGCGGAGCAGCTGTGCTCCATGGCTGTCACGCTGCTGACGCTGGCGCTGTGGGCCGGGCAGGACGCGGAGCGCTCCTGCATCTGCGTGGTGCTGGGCGGCGGCGTCAGCGCGTGTCTGGCGCTGATCCTGCTGGTCTGGCTGCGGGTGCGGGAGCGCCCGGCCAGGGGACAGCCGATCCCCGTGGGCAGACGGCTGCTCCGCGCTGCCGTTCCCCTGGCGGGGGCGGACGTGGTGCGCTCTGGCATCGGCACCACCGAAAATCTGCTGGTACCCAAGCGCCTGGCTCTCTTCCCCGGAGAGGCCGACCCTATGAGCGCCTTTGGGCGGGTCAGCGGCATGGTATTCCCGGTGATGATGTTCCCGGCCTGCATCCTCTTTGCCCTGGCCGAGCTGCTGATCCCGGAGCTGGCCCGGTGCAGCGCCGCCGGGAGCAAGCGGCGGATTCAATACCTGGTGCGCCGGGGGCTGTGGTCGGCCATGCTGTACGGCACCTTCTTTTGCGGGCTGGTTTTCCTCCTGGCAGAGCCGCTGTGCGTCAGGCTCTATCACAATCCCGAGGCCGGGCAGAGCCTAAGGTGGTATGCGCTGATGATCCCCTTTCTGTACTGCGATGCCATTACGGACGCCATGACCAAGGGGCTGGGGCAGCAGCGGGTGTGCGTGCGGTATAATATCCTCACCTCTTTTCTGGATGTGGTATTTCTGTTCCTGCTGCTGCCGGTTTACGGAATGAAGGGGTACTTTTTCAGCTTCCTTGTGACCCATCTGCTCAATTTCATTTTGAGCATGCGCAGGCTGTGCATCATCACTGGCTTTCATGTTCCCTTTGCCGTTCCTGCCCTCACCGTCAGCGCCGGACTGCTGGCGGCCTGGGGCGCGAAAATGCTTTGCCTCCCCCTAGCATATGTTCCCCTGTTTTTCCTGCTGCTGAACCTGTTTGGGATCCTGCGGGGCGAGGATGTGCGGTGGCTGCGGCAGCTGATCCGCCTGAACAGCCAAAAAGACACATCAAAAAATGCCGTCCCCGGTTGACCTTGCCGGGGGCGGCATTTATAATGGGGGCAGAACAACATCCATTGGAGCTTTTATGAAAAAAGATCTGAAATCTGCTTTTATTCTTCTGCTGATCGCAACGGCGGGTGTGGGCATTTTTGCGGCGGTTTATTGGCAGCCCGCAGGCAAAACGCCTGACGCGCTCTCCCTGTCCGTTACCGATAAAGCGATCCAGGCAGAATGCGGCGGGCACACCGCCGTGCTGGACGGGCAGGAGGCTGCCCTCGGCTCTGCCCGGCTGGAACAGCTTAGTGAAGCTGCCGTAAAAGTCACCTACGGAGACGTTTCCATCCTGGCTGTCCGGGATGGCGCGCCGCCCGCCGCAGCCGCCACGGTGCTGGCAGCCGATGGAAACAGCCTCAGCCCGGGGGCCATCGCCGCCATCTGGCCTGAATACGCCGTCCTTACCGGCGAATGCCCGGAGGATACGCTCCGGCTATTGGACAGCGTGTGTAAGTCCGTCTATCAGGTCCGCCTCCAGGGGACAATCACCCTTTCCACCGACGGGCAGCGGGTTTCCTTCCAGACAGAGCGGGCAGCCTCCAGCCGGGAGCTGTTCCCCTACCGCCAGGATACGTCCCTTTCCGCCCTGTCGGAGGACGGGGATGCTTCCCGCGTTTATGTGCTCAATCTCAGCTCAAAGGTTTTCCATCTCCCCAGTTGCCCCAGCGCGGGGCAAATGAAGGCAGAAAACCGGCAGCTCTCCACCCAGCCGGCAACGGCGCTGCTGGCCGAGGGCTACCGCCCCTGCGGCAGTTGCCTGTCCTAACCGCAGGGTCACGTCTGCCTGACGGATCGTGCGGTGTTGCAATCGTTTACCCGATCGCCCGCTGGTATTCGCGCTGAACCTCCGCTTCAATTGTCTGCGCATCTGTGGATACAATGCGCTCCGCTGCGGTATCAAAGTCCCCGGCCCAAGCTTCAAGACGCTCCCAGCGGCTTTCTATGAAGCTACCATTCTGGTCAAAATAGAACTTCACGCTGTAAATCGGCGTTCTGTTCCCATTTTCGTCCCGGCCCATCATTTGATAGGAGATGCACTCCCCCGCTTCGTCCGCCGTGCTGCCTACATAGCGGGTATTGTGCTTGTTCCAAACGTAGCTGTCCATGGCAGGCGGGAATAGCTCGTGCTCCTCCTCGCAGGGGTGCCAGACGATCTCCCCCGGCTCCTGCTCGTGCCCCGCGTTGCAGAATGTTTCATCCTCGGCCTCCAGGATGGCCTGACGATAGAAACCATCCTGTTCTTCCTCAGAAATAACCAGGCTACCGGTCTGGGTCAACAGGTACTGGGTGGTGGTCACGGTGCCGTCCAGCGTCTGCTTGCTGGAGAGCCAGTAATCCCCCCCCGCCGAAAAGCCCACGCTGCCCATCACCGCCAGGCACTTTAAGTAATCCGCCTCTTCCTCCGTCATGGCGCTGTCCGGGGTGGCCTCGGCCAACTCAAACGTATCAGCAAAGGCGCTGAGCCAGGTGCCGCCGCCCTCAGCCGCCTCCTGCGGATACAGACAGATCACGGCATAGGTGACATTTTCCGCGCAGTGCAGCGACGCCGTAAGCACATTTCCCTGGCCATCCGTTCCGCCTACGCCGCCCTGCTTGTCCTCCAGGAGCGCATACTGCGGCCAGCTTTCCGCCACCCACTGCCGCGCCTGGGTCAGGTCTTTCCCTGCCAGGGTGGCGATTCGCAGCTGGATCGCCTCATTTTCTCCGTATTCCAGGGTGTCCGTGGGGATGCCGTCGATCAGTTCCTGATTTCCAAAGGGCCAGCCCTCGCTGGGCAGCCAGATGGAATACCCCCGGCGGATCACCTGCTCCGTCTGGCAGGTGGCCTTCTCACCTTCAATGGATATGGTCAGGTCTTTGTGAGCAGCCTCCGGCCGGATATACTGCACCGCCTCATAAATGGCTCGGGCCGTGGTCTCGTCCAGCAGGGTACCATCCAGCCAAGCATCATAGACCGTATTGCCCCGGACGGTAAAATGGTGGCTGTGCCGGACGGTCGGTTCTCCCTCCGTCGTACTCTGGAAATTCACATGCCAGCCGCCTCGGAAGTCGGAGATGGCGCTGTCCAGAATCAGCTCCCCGTCCTCATAGTCCGGGATGCCTACATCCTCCAGCCAATCGAACCACTTGTCATAAGGGTCGTACACCCCGTCGGGGATGGGATAGCCTACCACGCCGCCCACGGTCTGCTGCCCGTCGGTGATCAAAATCTGACCATCCTCATGCACGGCGCTGTAGCCAGCCGGAAGAGCCTCCACCCGGTACGGAAGCGGCGCGGCCTCCGGCTCCTGGGCAAGCGCGGCACCCGCCATGCAGACCGCGCATACTGCGGCGCACACGCCGGAAAGGAGCTTTTTAAAAAGCGCTGCCCGTTTTTTCACAGCCATAATGAATCCTCCCTTGAAGTTCTTGCTTCCACTTTACCCACAAGGGTGCAAAAAGTCAATCACTTCGGGGCATTCTTAAACAATTCGTAAGCAAAACATAAGCTTTATGGACCTTCGGAGATGATTTCCCGGTAGAAATCGATAAACGCATTCAGGGCCGGGCTGCGCCATTTGTTCTTGTGAAGCAGCAGCTGCGTCCACACGCGGATGCCGCAGTCCTCCACCGGCAGAGCCGCCAGCTCCCCCCGCTGGATGTATTTCCGGGTGATGAAATCCGGCAGAAAGGATACCAGGCTGCTTTCCGCCACAATGGAGCAGATTTGCAGAGGGTTGCCGATCTCCAGCACCGGCCTGATCTCCAGGGAGCGGGAGGACAGGAGGTCGTCCAGCAGCCTGCGGTAACTCATGCTGCTTTCCGTCAGGACAAAATCCGCCCCGGCAATTTTTTCCAGGGTAATAGGCCCATGTGTCAGCAGAGGATGATTCGCCGCCGCGACAAAGCGGACGTTTTCCTCCCGCTCGGCGCAGATAACGAACTCGGAATGATAGATGTGGCTGTCCAGCGTGAACACCAGATCCGCCTCGTTTTTTCGGAGCATGTCAAACATCTGCTCCGTTCCGCTCTCAATGACCACCAGATTGATGCCGGGATAACGCTGGCGGAAGGCGAGGAAATCCCCCCGGAAATAGCGGTTGCAGATGGAGCTGGACATGGCCAAGCGAATATCCCCCGCCACTGCCTGGGATTTTTTCAGCGCGGCAAGCATTTCCTTGTGGGATCCCAGGATGCTGCGGGCGTATTCCAGCGCCACCACCCCGTCCGCCGTCAGGCTGATGCGATGATAAAACCGATCAAACAGCACCGTATCCAGATCCGCCTCCAGCTGGCGGATCTGGGAGGAGACGGTGGACTGGGTATAGCCCAGCTTCTCCGCCGCCGCCGAAAAGCCGGAATATTCGCACACAGCCACAAAGGTATCAAGCACATGGATATCCATAAAGCACACCTCATAGAAACGAATTTTTCGTTAGTATATCACAGTATTATCAATTTTACAAATAGAAGATCAGCTGTTATGTTTATTGTTATAGAAGAAGCGGAGGAAACGGAATATGAAACGTGAACAGCTGGGAAGCCGCATGGGCTTTATCATGCTTTCGGCAGGCTGTGCCATTGGGTGCGGCAATGTGTGGAAATTCCCCTGGATGTGCGGGCAGTATGGCGGCGGCAGCTTTATGCTGATCTATCTGCTGTGCCTGATCGTCCTGGGCATTCCGGCGCTGGTGATGGAATTTACCATTGGCCGGGCGGCCCAGTGCAGCCCCCTGCATATGTATCAGAAGCTCCAGAAGCCGGGGCAGAAATGGGGGGCGTTCGGCTGGTTCTGCCTGGTGGGCAACATTGCGCTGATCGCGTTTTACTCTGTGGTGTGCGGCTGGATCGTGTACTACTTCACCAAGTTCCTGGCAGGGCAGTATACGAATCTGGGCTTCGTCTCCATGATCACCAATCCCAAGGTGAATGTGATCTTCCTGTTTGTCACCCTGGTCATCACCTTCGCGGTGCTGTGCTCCCACCTTCAGGGCGGCCTGGAGCGGGTGACCAAATACATGATGTCGGCGTTGCTGGTGCTGATGCTGGTGCTGGCCGTCCACAGCCTGACACTGGACGGGACAAAGGAGGGCATGTCTTTCTACTTAAAGCCCGACTTTTCCAAAATCGACGGTTCCGTTTTTGTGGGCGCCATGAACCAGGCTTTCTTTACCCTGTCCACCGGCATGGGCGGCATGGCCATCTTCGGCAGCTACATTGGCAAAGAGCATTCGCTGATGGGCGAGGCGGTGAATGTGATCACCCTGGATACCTTGGTGGCGTTTCTGGCGGGCGTTATCATCTTTCCTGCCTGCTTCACCTATAACCTGGAGGTCAACGCGGGCCCCAGCCTGCTGTTTGACACCATGGTGGCGGTATTCAGCAATATGCCCGGTGGCCGCGTCTGGGGTACGCTGTTCTTCCTGTTTATGATCTTTGCCGCCCTGTCCACCGTTCTGGGCGTGTGTGAAAACATCCTCGCCATGGTGCGGGAGAAGACCGGCTGGTCCCGGAAAAAGGGAAGCCTGATCTGCGGCGTGGGGCTGTTCCTGCTGGCTCTCACCACGGCGCTGGGTTACAGCGTGCTCCACTTCCAGCCCTTTGCGGATGGGACGGCCTGGCTGGACTTCTGGGATTTTCTGGTGTCCAACAACATTCTGCCTCTTGGCTCTCTGGTGCTGTCCCTGTTCTGCTGCAACGGCTTCGGCTGGGGCTGGGAGAATTTCCTGGTGGAGGCCAATATGGGCGTCGGCCTGAAGGTAAAGGGCTGGATGAAGCCGGTGTTCCGCTATGTGGTTCCCCTGGCGATCGCGTTCATCTATATCTACGGAATGGTCACATTCAACTGGCGGTAAAAGGATCACTTCTGGCGTACTGCATTTTCGCGGTACGCCAGTTTTTGTTTTTACAACTATTTTACATCGCATTTTGGAACGCGCATGATATAATTGCATTACAAAGGAGGCAATGGGATGCGGAAGATACTGATCGCGGAGGATGAACCGGCCATCAACAAAATGCTGTGTATGAACCTGGGACTGATGGGCTACGACACGTCAGCCAAATTTGACGGCCAACAGGTGCTGGACTATCTGGCCGGCGGCGGAAGCGCCGACCTGGCGCTGGTGGATGTGATGATGCCCAGGGTGGATGGCTTTCGGCTGCTGGAGCCGCTGAAGGAGCACGGCATCCCCGTCATTTTTCTCACCGCCCGGGGCGACCTGGAGGCCAAGCTCCGGGGGCTGACCGGCGGCGCGGAGGACTACATCGTAAAGCCCTTTGAAATGATGGAACTGCTGGTGCGAATGGAAAAGGTGCTGGAGCGCCGCGGCAAGGCCCAGACACGCTTCCTGCTGGGCGGCGTTGCCATTGACGCCGAAAGGCGCACGGTCACAAGGGACGGCATTGACCTGAATCTGACGCCCATGGAATTTGATCTGCTGCTCCTTCTGGTACGCAAGAAGAACGTGGCCATGAGCCGGGAGGGACTGCTGAACGAGGTGTGGGGCATCCGCTATGAGGGCGGCACCCGCACTGTGGACGTCCACATTGCCCAGCTGCGGAAAAAGACCGGGCTGCCCATTGTCAGCGTGCCGAAGATCGGCTACCGTCTGGAGGTGGACTGATTGAAAAAAGCGCTCACCCTGCGCCTGAAGCTGACAATGGCGACCGTGGCAGTGCTGGTGCTGGCGCTGGCGGTATGCTGCGTTCTGATCACCGGCGCCACCCGGCGGATCCTGAAAAATGTCGCCATCGCAGATACCGCCGCCGAGGCGCTGCGTCTGACGGCCCAGTTCCGTGAGAATTTCGAGGCGGTGGGCAGCTCCGCGTCGGATGCAATTGCCCGGTACCTGTTCATCTCCCTGGCCGTCCAGACCCCGACGGGCAGCAGCTATGTGCTTGAGGCAGACGGGCAAGGACTTTTCAACAACTCCGGCCTCTCCCCCGCCGCGCTCCTTGACCGAAAAAGCGAGGCGGTGACCCTGGAGCAGCAGGAATTCCGGGCAGGCTTTCAGGAGACCGCAGGACGGCACTACTGCGTAGTGGGGGCTGCAATGGGATCGGACCGGCTTGTCAGCGTCGTCCGGGATGTGACGGCACAGATGGAGCAGGTAAGTCTGCTCCGCCGCCGCTGCATCGCCGTTGGCACGGCGGCAGCGGTGGCAGCGGGCGGACTAATGCTCCTTTTCCTGACCATGGAGCTTCGCCCCCTGCGGGATTTGCAGCAGAGCAGCGCCGCCATTGCCGGCGGGGACTATGGGCGGCGTGTTCAGTGCGGACGGCAGGATGAGCTGGGGCTGGTGGCCCAGAGCTTTAACACGATGGCCCAATCCGTTCAGGCCCACATCGACGCCGTGGAGGCCGCATCTCGGGAGCAGAATCTGCTGCTCCACGCCCTCTCCCACGAAATGCGTACCCCCGTCACCGCCATCTCCGGCTACGCCTATGCCCTGACCCACCTGCGCATGAACGAGGCTCAGAGAGTGGAGGCAACGGCCTTTCTGGAAAGCGAAAGCCGCCGCTTAGAGCGGCTGTATACCAAGCTTACCGAACTGCTTACGGTAACGGACGCCCAAATAGGGCTTACCCCTCTGCGCCCGGAGGCGCTGCAGGGGCAGCTGCTCTCCCTCCTCCTGCCTGCCGCAAAGAAGCAGGGCATTGCGCTGGAGATTCAGCTGGGCAGCAACACCATCCTGGGGGACGCCGATCTGCTGACCATGCTTGTCACCAACCTCTATGACAATGCCCGCAAGGCGGGGGCGACGCACTTCCGGGTCGTCCTGGAGGGCGGGACGCTGACCGTATCCGACGACGGCTGCGGCATTCCGAAGGAAATACAGGATAAAATTATGCAGCCCTTTTTCCAGGGCGACAGCTCCCGCAGCCACGAGGGCTTTGGCCTTGGGCTGACGCTGTGCAGCCGGGTCGCCCATCTGCACGGCTCCACGCTGCGGGTGCGCAGCGAAACGGGAAAAGAAACCACCTTTACAACTCTTTTACAACTCCATGATGACTCCCAAACAGCCCCGGCTGTACAATCAAGCCATCACAGAAAGGAGTGAGCACCATGAAAAAAACATGGAAACGCATTGTGTCCCTGGGGCTTGCCGCCGCCCTCAGTTTGCCCGCCTGGATACTGCCCGCCAGCGCGGCCGCGGTCGGGACAAACCTGGAGCGGCTGATCGAAACAGCCTCCCAAAAGGATGAAGTCCGAAAGCAAATTACGGATATTTCTTCCTCGGACCTGCCGAAAAAATTCACATACCGATCGGTCAGCGAGGATAAAAAGGTGACCGTTACGGCGGGCGCGGAGATATTCCCCGGCCGTGTGGAAACTGTTCCGATCTACCGGGCTTCCTGCCAGGGCTTCACCCAGAAGCAGGTCAGCGGCATCTTCCGCTACCTTTTTGACGGGGAGGACGCCTGGTATGCACAAGACAATCAATACTACACCAAGGCCATGGCGGATGCCGACCTGGCCGAAGTCCGGCAGGAGCTGGCGCGTCTGGAAGCCGACACGACACTTTCCGAAGAGGACCGGGAATTCGAGATCGCGGTTTGTCAGGACAACATTGATGGGCTGAACGCCATCTACGACACCCTGCCGGAGGAGATCGTCAAGCTCCCCACCGACGGCACCATGCTGACTGAAACCGCCACGACCCTGAACGGCGACCGGGAATATCAGCGTCTGGACGCCCGAACGGACGGCGGAAAAACCATGAGTGTCGCGAATTTCATGGACTGGTCCGCCGGGAGCTGTCTGGAATATTGCAGCGAGACAGGGAAGCGCTTCCGCCGCCAGCCGGATGCCGGCCGAAGTGAGGGTGTTTACCCCGTTTTCGTGCTGGACGGGGATCAGCACAAAATTCTTGAAACGCTGGGGGAGAAAATGGCCAGTTTCTTTACCGCAACCGGCCTTCCCGCCATGCGGCTGATCCAGCTGGACACGGTATTTGCCGCGAAGGAGGTAAAGACCGGCTACGGGCAAACCACCACAACCTACGACAACCGGGATTCCGCCCTGCGGCTGTGCTATGCCCGAAATATCGCCGGGCTGCCTGCGGCGGTCACCCCTTCCTCCGTCCTTTATCTGGAGGATGACAGCCCCACCTGGCTCTATGAGCGGCTCTACATCACCCTGGATCAGACCGGGATCTCCAATATTTACTGGAGCTACCCCGTCACCACAGGCGAGCAGGTGCTGGAGGACGTGGACATCCTGCCCTACAAGGAGGCAGCCCGCATCTTCAAGGAAACGGCGGTCACCGTATTTAGATCCGAGGTTGCCGCGCTGGAAAAGGAGTCCGGCACGCCCTGCCGGCTCACCGTGAATGTGAATACCGTCCGGCTGAGCATGATCCGCCTGCGCGACGGCGACAAGTTGAGTGGCCTGTACGTCCCCGCCTGGGTTTTCTACGGCACCAAAAACCTCTACTCCGACGACACCGCCACCTTCAGTCCCTCCCCCTGGATCGTCTACGCCATCAACGCCATCGACGGCAGCATCATCGACATAAAAGCAGGCTGCTGATATGCTCGACGATATTTTGAAACCAAAGCCTAAGCTTACAAAGAAAAAACGTTAAGGCAACACCGCACAATTTGGCAAGAAGCCCCAGCCTGGATTTTTGGCTCAATTCAAAGTTTGGAAAACGAAGGAATACTGTATGTATTTCTCGTTTTTCAAACTGAAGAAGTGGGGCAATAAGACGGCTGCGGCTCGCAGACACAATTGCGCGGTGTTGCCTTAAAATATCCCGTACAGTTTGCGGACTGTACGGGATATTTTTTGTCCTTGACGGAAAAATGACGGAAAAAATCAAGCTGCTCAGAGATGCCGTCAACTTTTTGCATTAGAAAACCGCTCTTTTCAAAGGAAAAGGGCGGTTTTTCTGGAGCTAGTGACCTGACTCGAACAGGCGACCTTCTCATTACGAGTGAGATGCACTACCGACTGTGCTACACTAGCGTTCTGACGAAGCTAGTTAATTATACCGGCATTTGGGGAAAATGTCAATCTTTTTTTACAGCTGGATGTGCAGTTCCTGCAGCTTGGAGCGGATGGAGAGCAGGTCGTCGAAGGTTTCGGGGCGTTTGGTGGGGTCGCGGAGGAGGGCGGAAGGGTGGTAGATCGCGGTCATCCAGGTGTCCTGGCGGTTGGTCCAGGTGCCGTGCTCCCGGGTGATGCGGAAATTGATGTCGATCAGGCGGCGGGCGGCGATCCGGCCCAGGCACACCACGATCCTGGGGCGCACCAGGGCAAACTGGTTGCGCAGGAAGCCGATGCAGGCGTCCTGCTCCGGCTCCTGGGGATCCCGGTTGCGGGGCGGACGGCATTTGACGATGTTTGCGATATAGCAATTGGTGCGGTCGATATCGATGATGGAGAGCATTTCATCCAGCAGCTGCCCGGCTGGTCCGACAAACGGCACCCCCTGCAGGTCCTCCTGCTCGCCGGGGCCTTCGCCCACAAACATGATATCGGCGTCCTTCTTTCCCACGCCGAACACCACATTGTGCCTTGTCTCCCACAGGCCACAGCCCTGACAGGCATGACATTTCTCTTCCAGTTCCTGCCAATCCAGCATCAGTAGCCGCGCCTCCTTCTGCGCTCTCTGCGGCGGCGCACCATGGCCCGGCGGCGTAGGCGCAGCACATAATTCAGGCCCAGGTATCCGCCCACAGGCACCAGGACCACCAGGCAGAAGATCAGCGCATACCGGGACAGGCGGGACTCCGACCCGCTTCTGTCCGCGCCGCCCAATACATCCAGGCCGGAATTGGAGGAGGTACGCACATCCTGCATGGCATACAGCTCCGCCTCGTGCAGGCAGGTATTGCGATACCAGACCTCCACGGTGGCAATCATATCTCCTTTGGTGATGGGCGCGGTGAGGCCCTTGTCGGTATACTCCATGATCAGTCTGTCCATATGGGCATCGCTGGGGAGAACGGAATCCAGATCCAGGTGCGGCTCCGCCACCACGTCGCAGTCGCCGCCGGTGACGTTGAACTGCTTCAGGGATTGGCCGTTATACAAAATGCGGGTGGCCTTGAAGTTATTGTACACATAGTTCATCAGGGACTGGCCCTCTTCAAAGTTACCGTAGATTTTCACCTGCCAGCCGTTCTCATAATACTGACGGGTACAGCCCAGCACCACAAAGACCATATCCATATTGTGGTAATTTGCCGTCCAGACCAGGCTTGCGCCATTGACAGGGGACATGCTCTGGAAGCCGCCGGTCACCTTCTCATCATAGAATTTGGGGATATTTTTGCTGTAAATAAAATAGTTTGTGGATTCAACCAGGCGCTTCTCGGAGCGGTTGGTAGCGGGAACGGTATAGGTCAAGCTGCTCATAAGCTCCAGGAGCTTGTCATTTTTAGAGCACTCTATGGTAATGCGCGCCATATCCCTGGCGGTGGTGTAGGCACTGCCGCTGTCGCCGCCGTAGACATTGGCAAAATTCGTGCTGGTGCAGCCCATCTGGCGGACGCGGTTGTTCATCAGCGTCACCATGGCCTCGGAATTGCCCGCCACCCGTTCGGCCAGCACAACGCAGGCGTCACTGGCGTTGCCCAGGATGACACAGTTCAGCAGATCCTCCACCGTCAGCTGCTCCTCATTTTTCAGGTTGACGTGAACCTGGCCGGTGGGAAAGCGGCTGTTATTGGCCACCGTCAGCACCTCGCTGATATCGCAGTACTCCAGTGTCACCAGAGCCAGCACCAGCTTGGCCAGGCCGCCCAGAGGGATCTTGGCGTCCGGGTTATAGGCATATACCAGCGTGCCGGTGTTGCGCTCAAAGGCAAAGGCAGCCTGGGCAGAATCCAGGCGACGGTCGGTGCCGTCCAGAGGCACGAAGCTGTCGATGGTGCGGCAGCCGTTCAGGATGCATACGCTGCCATAGGCCAGATTGTTGGTGGACGACGGGCCATCCACCGGCACATATTGGGTCTGCTCCGTCGCTTCCTCCGCATGCGCCGTCGGAATCGCGCAGGCAATCGCCAGCGCCAGGGCGGCCAGACGGATCAGGATGGAATGTTTTTTCATAATTCTCCCTCATTATGGCATGCCGGGGTTGTCCGGCTGTGAAAAATCGTGTATAATAGTCGAAACCGCCGGACGAAAGGGTATCTGTCCGTCCGACCTGGACTTGCCCAATATTATATCAGTTTTTTTCTTCTCCGTCAATGAATACTTCCGGGCGGACACGCAAAGGGGGATTTTACGTGAAGATTCTGGTGGTGGACGACGAGGCGCTGCTGGTCAAGGGAATACGGTTCAATCTGCAAAGCGACGGCTTTCAGGTGCTCACCGGCAGCACCGGGCTGGATGCGATCCGGCTGGTGCGGGAGGAAGCGCCGGAGCTGGTAATCCTGGATGTGATGATGCCTCAGATGGATGGGTTCACAGCATGCCGGAAAATCCGGGAATTCTCCACCGTGCCCATTATCATGCTCACGGCAAAATCCGAAAGTGAGGCCAAGCTGGAGGGCTTCGACTGCGGGGCGGACGACTATCTGACCAAACCATTTCAGATCCTGGAGCTGAAGGCCCGCATCCGCGCCCTGCTCCGGCGCTCCGGGCTGGAGCAGGCCCGGCAAAATGAAAATCTGGTCAGCGCCGGCGCTATCTCGCTGGATCCAAACAGCCGCAACGCCTTCCGCAACGGGACGCTGGTGGATCTGACCGCCAAGGAATTTGACCTGATCGTTTTTCTCATGGAGCACCCCAACCAGGTATTCTCCCGGGAGGAGCTGCTGGACACCCTGTGGAGCGACGAGGCACGGGGCGACAGCCGCACCGTTGATGTACACATCCGCCGTCTGCGGGAAAAGCTGGAGGAGAATCCGGCGGAGCCGAAGCAAATTCTGACGAAATGGAGTGTTGGCTATTACTTCCGAAAATAGAATGCCCATCAGCCATCGATACCGAAGCTCCCAATTTCTCTACGCCATGACCTATGTGGCGGTCACGCTGGCGGCGCTGATTTTCCTGAATATCTATTGCTTCGAGGTAGGCAAACGGATGGTTTACCGAAGCAAGGAGTATGCTCTGCTGGAAAAATGTCAGTTGGCCTGCGACGAGCTGGCCCAGCCGGAGGCGCTGACCCCTGCCGCAATTGCCCAATCGCTGGCGCAGCTGGAAAGCCTGACTGCCTCCCGGCTGATCGTGATGGACAGTGCCGCCACTGCCCTGTATGACAGCGCCGGAGAAGCCGTGGGCAAGCACATCCTGCTGCCGGAGGTGCTGCTGGCCCTGGAGGGGGAAAGCCGCTTTGACGGGAGCTATCAAAACCGCTATGTGCTGTGCCGGTGCGCAGCGCCCATCTACAAAAGCGGGGCAATCGTGGGCTGCGTGTATATGACGGAATACGACCCTGTCCGGGGCGCGCTGATCCACGGTCTGCGGGTACATATCTTCCAGATCACGGCGGCGCTGGAAGCCATCGTGATCGCCTTTTCCGTTTTCTACTACACCCGCTTTTCCCGGAAGATTGGACGGATCATGGACTCCATGCGGATCATCCAGAGCGGGGATTACAGTCACAAGGTCGTCGCAGAGGGAAATGACGAGCTGACGCTGCTGGTGCAGGAGATCAACGACCTGACCGACCGGCTTCAGCTCTCTGAGGCAAAGCGGAGCCGCTTCGTCTCCGATGCCTCCCATGAGATCAAAACGCCCTTGGCCTCCATCAAGCTGCTGACGGATTCCATTCTGCAAAACGACATGGACAGGGACACCATGCTGGAATTCGTGGCGGATATCGGAAACGAGGCGGAGCGGCTGAACCGTATGACAGAAAAGCTTCTGACCCTGACCCGCATCGACAGCCAGCCCGGCGGCGAGCAGGAGATCATCCCGGTCCTGCCCACCGTGGAGCGGGTGCAGCGCATGCTCTCCCCCACTGCTCAGGCGGCGGGGGTACGGCTTCGGCTGGAGCTGGCAGACCCCTGCCCCATCCTGATTGAAGAGGACGACCTGTACCAAATTATTTTCAACCTGATGGAAAACGGCATCAAGTACAATATCCGGGGCGGGACGCTGACGGTTTGCCTGCGGCGGGAGGCGGACAACGCCGTGCTGACCGTAGAGGACACCGGCCTTGGGATCCCGGAGGATGCCCGCGCCCATATTTTCGACCGCTTTTATCGGGTGGACAAGTCCCGCTCCCGTTCCACCGGGGGAAGCGGGCTGGGTCTGTCCATCGTCCACGCCCTGGTGCAAAACAACGGCGGGACCATCACCGTAAGCAGCGAGATCGGAAAGGGCAGCCGGTTTACGGTGATCTTCCCCCTGTTTGATACGGAGGCGGCGCTATGAAACGACTGATTATCTTGCTTTTGCTGACCTGCCTGCTGCTTTCCGGCTGCGGCCGGAAGGGCAAGCTCCTGCTGGAGCCGGTTTACCTGTACTACCCGAAGCTGGAATACGGCTACGGCACGGCGGACAGCGTGATCGATTATGAATCCATGGATGGCACCGGCCATATGGGCGATTACCCGGCGCTGCTGAGCGAATACTTCTATGACCCGGTGGATGAGGCGCTGGTCAATCCCTTCCCCAGCGGAACGAAGCTGCTGTCGGCAGTGGTGCGGGGGACGGACTTCCGCATCCGGCTCACCCAGGAGGCGGCGGCGCTGATGGACGCGAACTTCACCCTGGCCGCTGCCTGCCTGAGCATGACCTGCTTCGAGCTGACGGACTGCGAAAGCGTGACCGTTATCAGCGGGACAAAACAAGTGACCATTCTGCGGGACAGCTGGCTGCTGCTGGACGATTTTATCCCGGCAGAACCCACGAAGGAGGACATTACATGAAATTCATTTCCTGGAATGTAAACGGCCTGCGGGCCTGCCTGGGAAAAGGCTTCCAAGAATACTTTGACCGGGCAGACGCGGATTTCTTCTGCCTGCAAGAGACAAAGCTCTCCGATGGGCAGCTCAGCCTCCCCCTGCCCGGCTACCACGCCTACTGGAATTACGCGGATAAGAAAGGCTACTCCGGCACGGCGGTGTTCGCCCGGGAGGAGCCGCTGAACGTGACCTACGGTGTAGGCGTGCCGGAGCTGGACACGGAGGGGCGGATGATCACCCTGGAATATCCGAAATTTTACCTGGCCACCTGCTATACCCCCAACGCCCAGCGGGAGCTGGCGCGGATCGATCACCGCATGAAGTGGGACGATGCCTTCCGGGCAAAGCTTGCCCAGTTGGACGGGCAGAAGCCGGTGGTGGTCTGCGGCGACCTGAACGTGGCCCACCGGGAGATTGACCTGAAAAATCCCGCCTCCAACCGGGGCAACGCAGGCTTTTCCGATCAGGAGCGGGAGAGTTTTCAAAAAACGCTGGACATGGGCTTTACCGACACCTTCCGCAGCCTGTACCCTGAGCAGGCGGGCATATACAGCTGGTGGAGCTACATGTTCCATGCCCGGGAGAAGAACGCCGGGTGGCGGATCGACTATTTCCTGGTTTCCAGCCGCACCGCCGGACAGATCCGGCAGGCCGCCATCCACTGCGATATCCTCGGCTCAGACCACTGCCCGGTGGAGCTGGTATGGGACGCGGAATAGCGTCCTGACCAAAAACGCCCTAACCCACTGCGGGGTTAGGGCGTCGCTGTTTCTTACAGCAGATCCTTTACCAGGGACAGGGCTTCCTCGTCAGCCACCAGGGTGAAATCCGGGTGCAGCTGCAAAATAGAGCCAGGGGCCTGGGGACGAATGGGTCCAAAGAAGCAATCCTTCACCGCCTGGGCCTTGCCCTTGCCGTTGACCACCAGCAGCACACGCTTTGCTTTCATGATGCCGCCGATGCCCATGGTGTAGGCATACTTGGGGACCTCATCCCGGTTGGCAAAGAAACGGGCGTTGGCATCGATGGTGGCGTCGGTGAGCTTGACCTTGTTGGTGTTCTTTACGAAGGCGTCCGCAGGCTCATTGAAGCCTACGTGGCCGTTGGGGCCCAGGCCCAGCAGCTGCAGGTCCGCACCGCCGAAGGCATCGATCACCGCGTCGTAGCGGGCGCACTCCCCTGCCGCGTCGGGGTTCATGCCATTGGGGATGTTGCAGTTGGCCTGGTCGATGTTCACATGGTCAAACAGGTTGCTGCGCATAAAATAGGCATAGCTCTGATCGTGATCCTTGGTCAGGCCCACATACTCGTCCAGGTTCACGGTCTTGACCTGGGAGAAATCCAGGTCGCCGCTCTCGTACTTGGCGATCAGCTCCTTGTAGGTGCCCACGGGGCTGCTGCCGGTGGCAAGGCCCAGCACGCAGTCGGGCTTCAGCTGGATCTGGGCAGCAATGATGTTGGCAGCCTTGCGGCTCACATCCTGATAATCCTTTGCGCGAATCAGTCTCATAATGCTCTCCTTTGTTTGTAAAAAATGGGGCTTTGATTGGTTTGATTATAACATTATCCCCCTGGTTTGTACAGTCCATTTTAGCGAGCTGATTTAGCGAAATGGACTTAGATTATCTGGCCTTGTTTTATATTATCATTTTGGAGCTTTATTTATAGCCAGACAAGGATATAATGGGGGCAAATAAACTGAGTCGGGAGGAATCTCCATGAAAGCAGCAAATATCACCACCAAGAAAATCGTTGTCACCGCGCTGCTGGCCGCGCTTACAGCGGTCGGCTCCGCCATTCGGGTGACCATGCCCATCGACGTTGCAGGCACCACCTCGTTCCACCTGGGCAACATCTTCTGTGCCCTGTCCGGGCTTCTGCTGGGCCCCTGGTACGGCGGACTTGCCGCCGGTATCGGCTCCGCCATTTATGACTGCCTGAATCCGCTGTACATTTCGGAGTGCTGGATCACATTCCTGACCAAGGGGGCCTACGGCCTGGTGGCCGGGTTGCTGTTCTGGAACGTGCTGAAGTCCCACCGCAGCGAAAAGCCCGCCGCCTACTGCATGGGCGCGGCAAACTGGGCGACCTCCGCCGGCGCGGTGACCTATGCCCTGCTGTATCTGCTGAAGTCCTATCTCAAGGGCATCTGGGTCAACGGCCTGACCCACGAGGCGGCCATGGTAACCCTGGGGGCTAAGCTCCCCGCCACCATCTTCAACGGTGTGGTCGCCATCATCTTCGCCCCGATCCTCTACGTCGCCATCAAGCCCGCACTGGACCGAAATCACCTGAACTTCTGACAGATGCAGCGCCCCGGAGCATGCGCTCCGGGGCGAATTTTTACATGACCGTCATCATATTATACAGCTTCATCAGGCGGATATCCTCCTTGGTGACCTTGAGCATCTGCACCAGCGCCTCGTCCTCCGGCAGGCGTTTCTTGGAAAAGAGCATTTTAATGGCCACCGGCATCATGGGCCGGGCGGAAAGGCCGGTGAACAGGCCCCATTTGGTATCGGAATTGACATAGTTTGCCATGATCTGTCCGTTGGCCTTTTCCATGGGGGAATCCTGATTGGTCATAATGACATTGGTGATGGAATCGTAGTGCTCCATATAGCCCCAATAGGTGGTCTCGCAGTTCTGGTAGCTTTTGTAATCCCGGAAGTTGGCGTACATCATGATCTTATAGCGGTTGTCCTCGGACTGGAGGAGCACATCGAACATGCAGCGCATGATGCAGTTGAAGCGGCCGTCATAATAATAGGAATAGAACTGGGACACGCCGCTGAAAAACGCGGGCTTTGCCCCGGAGGACTGAATGGGCACCCGGTCCGGGGTGCAGTAGAGCAGCTGCTCCACATGGATGCCCAGGGCGCGGGCAATCTCATAAATCGTCTCGATATCCAGGATGATCTCCCCGTTTTCATACTTGGAGAGGGTGGATTTGTTCTTGCAGACGATGTTTGCAAGCTCGTCCAGGGTCATGTGGCGGGACTTGCGAAAATTGCGGATGCGGTGGCCAATCTCCCGGCTGATCTCTCCCATGGCGCTTCCTCCTGTTTCTTTAAAATCAACTTTTTGCTTTTTCTGTTTCCTGTTCTGCGATTTTTGTTTTATTATAACCCATTCCGGCGCAAAAGTCTATTGTAAAGAAATATTATCTTTTATATTTTTCTTTTAAAGAAACTTACGTTCATTTGAAATTCATGATTACATGCGGTAGGATATTGCCATTGACAAGTTGAAAGGATGATTTCCATGAAACGCAACCTCACCGCAAAGGAAACCGTGACCATTACCAGCATGCTCTTTGGCATGTTCTTCGGCGCGGGCAATCTGATCTTCCCGGCCAAGATGGGCATTGACGCCGGAAGCAACCTCTGGAGCGCCTTTTTCGGCGTATTCATCACGGCTGTCGGCATCCCCATGCTGGCGGTGGTGGCGCTGGGTCTGAGCCGATGCGAGGGCGTGGTGCCTTTGGCAAACAAGGTTGGGAAAAAATACAGCACCTTCTTCTGCTGCCTGCTGTACCTGACCATCGGGCCGCTGTTCGCCATTCCCCGGTGCGCCAGCACCTCCTTCTCCGTGGGTGCGGTGGGGCTGCTGGGCGATGATCACGGGGCGCTGTATCGGGCCCTGTTCTCCCTGCTTTTCTTTGCGGTGGTGCTGGCCTTCTCCCTGAGACCCAGCGGCATTATGACCTGGATCGGCAAGCTGCTGAATCCCGTGTTCCTGGCGTTCCTGTTCGCGCTGGTGATCGCGGCGCTGATCAACCCCGTTGACCGGGTCGCGGACGTGATCCCTGCCGCAAAATACGCAACCAACGGCGATGCCTTCTTCTCCGGCTTCCTGGAGGGCTACAACACTCTGGACGCCCTGGCGGGACTTGCCTTTGGCATCGTGGTGGTCAACGTTCTGCGGGAGACCGGCATCAAGCAGCCGGAGCGGGTGGCGGCGAACACCGCAAAGGCAGGCGTTTTCAGCTGCCTGCTGATGGGCGTGATCTACTTCTTCATCACCCTGATCTGCGCCCGCAGCGCCTCCCTGTGCGCCGAATGCGAAAACGGCGGCGAGGTGCTGGGCGTGATTGCCAAGTACTATTTCCACTCCGTGGGCGCCTATCTCACCGCGGCCATCGTCACCTTCGCCTGCCTGAAAACCGCCATCGGCCTGGTCACCAGCTGCTCAGAGGCCTTTGTACAGATGTTCCCCAAGGGGCCGAAATACTCCGTGTGGGCCATCATCTTCTGCCTGGTGTCCTTCGGCATCGCCAACTTTGGTCTGTCCACCATCGTGGCCTGGTGTGTGCCTGTGCTGATGTTCATCTATCCGCTGGCCATTACTCTGATCCTGCTGGCGCTGACTGAAAAGTGGTTTGGCGGAAGCAAGACGGTCTATGTCGTTACCACCGCCTTCACCCTTGCGGCAGCGACCCTGGACTTCCTGGGCACGCTGGCCGGGATGGTCCCCCAGAGCGCCGCGCTGGCGGCGGTGAAGGATTTCTGCACCGGCTACGTTCCCCTGTTCAGCCTGGGCATGGGCTGGATCATTCCCGCCTGTGTTGGCTTCGTGGTAGGACTCGGCATCTACCACATGCGGAAAGAGCGCGGTGCAAAGGCTGCCGGATAAAAAACAGAGCATGCTGCATTAAGTCCCCCCGATCCTGGCTAAGCCAGGATCGGGGGGACGTCAATTTTGCAGTGCGCTCTTTTGCCCTTACAGCTCTGGTGCAAACTGCGCCGGTTTGCGCTTCCTGCACTTGACGAAATAATAGGCAACCTCGGTGATGCAGCAGGTGACCCAGCCAAGGGGATAGCCCAGGCCGACGACGAGGGGGGTATTGACGATATAGTGGGTCATCACAAACAGGTAGACCTGGCGAATCCCCACGAAGGTGAGCAGCATGATCAGCATGGGGGCCGTGGAATCTCCCATGCCCCGCAACGCGCCTGCCAGCACATGGTTGACACAGTTGAACAGCAGGAACACGAGGTTGGCCCGGATGAACAGCACACCGAAATCCACCACGGCCTTGTCCGGGGTGAACAGCTCCACTGCCGGGGCCGCGAATATCATCAGCAGCACAACAATCACGCCTGTCACGCCCAGGGAGAGGAGCACACTGGCCACCGTCCCCTGCTGGACGCGCTTTTCCTGACTCGCGCCCATGTTCTGGCTGACAAAGGTGGTGGAGGCCATGGCAAAGCTCTGCATGGGCAGCAGCACAAACTGATCCAGCTTATTGTAGGCACTCCAGCCCGCCATGCACAGGGAACCGAACACATTGATATAGGACTGGACAAATACGTTGGATACCGCCGTCACGATGCTCTGGATGCCCGCGGGCAGGCCCACCTGGATGATCTCCCCCAGCACCGCGCGGTCGATCTTCAGTTCCCGCCAATCCATGCGGTATACATCCTTCGTGCAGGTCAGCACCACCAGCGTCAGCCCGGCGGAAATGAACTGGGAAATGATGGTGGCATAGGCCACACCGGCAATGCCCGCCTTCAGATTCAGCACAAAGAACAGGTCCAGCACGATATTGAGCACACTGGTGAGCACCAGGAAATACAGCGGACGGGTGGTGTCGCCCACCGCCCGGAGGATGCCGCTGCACATATTATAGATCACCAGGCCGGAGAAGCCGCCGATGTAGATGCGCAGGTAAAGGGCGGCATGGTCAAACACATCATCCGGCGTCGCCATCAAGCGGAGCATGGGGTCCACACTCAGCAGGCCCAGCACCGTGAAGAGGACAGCAAGAATAAAAGTCGCGGCCATGGTGGTCTGGATGGCGGTGTGCAGGCTCTCATTGTCCCGGGCGCCGAAGCGGCGGGCAATGACCACGCTGGCGCCGGTGGCAAAGCCATTGAAGAAAAACACCATGATATTGACGATCATGGTGGTGGAGCCGACGGCGGCCAGCGCCTCGGTACCGACGAAATTGCCCACCACCACCGAGTCAACGGTGTTATAGAGCATCTGAAAAATGTTGCCCAGCATCAGCGGCAGCGAAAATGCCACCAGCTGCATCACGATGGAGCCCTGCGTCATGTCCCGGGCGGTGGAGTGATGGATATGAAGCTGCGGATGAATGTGCATGACACCTACTCTTTTCCTTACACATTTTTTACATTATTATAACAGAATTTTCACCCCTAAGTCAACCGGGCGGACATGGGGGGAGGCTGTATTTTTTTCGTTCCCGGCTTTGCCGGTTTCTTGTTTAAAATGCCCGCTGCGCAGAAAAATGCCCTCCCAGTGGGAGGGCATTGTGAAAATTATTCCTTTTTTGCCCGGATGTCCAGGTGATAGTCCACCTCTCCGGCCTCGGTGTCCTCGATGACGATGTGATACACCAGGTCGATGCAGCCGCCATCCTCTACGATATCATAGAACAGCCGGGTGGCCTTCACGGTGATCATCAGCGCGCCAAACTCCATCTTATACAGAGAATCGTGGGCCACGCCCTCCTGGAATACCATGGTGCTGGAAAGCTTGCCGGTGCGCATCAGGGTGACCTTGCCCGGCTCCACCCGGAAGGTGGTTGTGACTCCTGCCAGGCCCGTCAGCTCGCTCTCCTCGTAGACGATATCCCAGCCGCCGTCGCGGAACTCCATATAGCCCTCGGTGTCCAGACGGATCATCTCCGGCTCCTGCCCCGCATAGGACTGCCGTCCCTGGATGGACAGGATCACAGGTGTGCTCATTGATCCTCCTCCATGGCAAGCCTTAGCAGCTCGTCGATGAGCTGGGAATAGGGAATGCCGCTGGCGGCAAACAGCTTGGGATACATTGAGATGGAAGTAAAGCCGGGGATGGTATTGATCTCGTTGAGGATCACGTGACTGCCCTCGTCGGTGACGAAGAAGTCCACCCGGCTCAGCCCCCGGCAGCCGATGGCCTGATACACCCGCACGGCCATGTCCCGCACCTGCTCGGAGGTCGCCTCGGAAATGCGGGCGGGAATATAGGCGACGGAGGTATCCGTGATATACTTGGCGTCATAATCATAGAATTCCGCGCCGGAATCGATCTCGCCGCAGACGGAGGCCATGGGGCTGCGGTTGCCCATGACGGCAACCTCGATCTCCTTGCCCTTGATGAATTCCTCCACCAGCACCTTCTCATCGTATACGGCGGCGCTGATCAGGCCCTGCAAAAGCGTCTCTCGGTCGCCTGCCTTGGTGACGCCCACGGAGGAGCCGGTGCCGGCGGGCTTGACGAACATGGGGTAGTCAAACCGGGCCTCCAGCTGATCCAGCACGGCGTCGGCGCGGCTGTCCAGCTCGCTGCGGCGCACCAGTTCCCACGCGGCCTGGGGGATCTTCGCCTGGTCGGCCACCAGCTTGGTCAGGGTCTTATCCATGGCCACGGCGGAGGCGGACACGTGGGGACCCACATAGGGGATACCCGCCAATTGCAGCAGCCCCTGAATGGTGCCGTCCTCGCCGTTCTCGCCGTGGAGCACCGGGAATACCACGTCGATCCGCTCGCGCACCACGCAGTCACCTTCAAAGCTCAGCAGGCCCTGGCCGCGGACGGGGGAAATGGCAGCACGCCGGTTGCCGGGATAATCCTTCCACTCCCCGGTGGGCAGCAGGGAATAATCCTTGCCGGTATAGTGAATCCAGTTCCCGTCCTTGGTGATGCCCACGGGGAACACATTGTATTTGCTATGGTCAATATTGTTCAGGACGGACTCCGCGCTGCGCAGAGAAACCTCATGCTCCGGGCTGACGCCTCCGAACAGAATACATACACTCAGCTTTTTCATGATCCTTTTCCCTCTCTTCAATCCTTGAAAAGCGCCTCTCCCGCGCGGAAGATATCCCCCGCGCCGATGGTAAGCACCAGGTCGCCGGGCTGGATGTTCCGGCGCAGGTAATCCGTGACCTCCGGCAGCGTGGCGCAGTAGACCGCGCCGGGAATTCTGGCTGCCAGATCCATGGAGGAAACGCCGTAGGTATTGCGCTCCCGGGCGGCGTAGATCTCCGCCAGCACCAGCACATCCGGCTTGGAAAGCTCCCGGACGAAATCATCAAACAGCGCCTTGGTTCTGGAATAGGTGTGGGGCTGGAACGCCACCACCAGGCGGCGGGGCTTCATGCCGCGGGCGGTTTCCAGCGTGGCGCGGAGCTCATCGGGATGGTGAGCATAGTCGTCGTAGATCTCCGCCCCGTTGAAGGTGCCCTTGTGCTCCATCCGGCGTCCCGCGCCGTGAAACGCGGCCACACCCTTTGTCACCGCCTCGCCGGGGATGCCCAGCATCCAGGCAGCGGCGGCCGCGCCCAGGGTATTCATGGCATTGTGCCTGCCCATGACGCCCATATCCACATGGCAGTAAATTTCACCGTTCACCGCCACGTCGAAATGCCGCCAATCCGGGGAAATATTCTCTGCCCGAACCTGGTTCTGCTCTCCCAGGCCGAAGCTGATATGCTTGATGCCCTTCATGGCCTCCACCGTATGCGGGTCGTCCCCATTGGAGGCCACGCCGAAGGTGGCCATTTCCGCAAACTTGTGGAAGGATTTCTGAATGTCGGCCAGATCCTTGAAGTAATCCAGATGATCCGCCTCTACGTTCAGCACCACCGCCAGGGTGGGGAAGAAATTCAGAAAGGAGTCGCAGTATTCACAGCTCTCCAGCACGATGGTATCGCCCTTGCCCACCCGGTGACCTGCGTGAAGCAGGGGCAGATAGCCGCCGATCATCACCGTGGGGTCCATCTTTGCCTCCATCAGAATGTGGGTCATCATGGAGGTGGTGGTGGTTTTGCCATGGGTGCCAGAAATGCAGATGGCGTTTTTATAGGATTTCATAATTTCGCCCCAGGCCTGGGCGCGCTCGAACACCGGGATACCGGCGCTGCGGGCGGCGGCGATCTCGGGGTTGTCATTGTGCACGGCGGCAGTGCGGATCACACAGTCCGCATTGCGGATGTTCTCCGCCCGGTGGCCGATATCCACGTGGATCCCCTTTTCGATCAGCTCCTCGGTGGACAGGGAGGCGCTCATATCGGAGCCGGAAACCTCCAGCCCCATCCCCTTCAGCACCAGCCCCAGCGGCCGCATGGAAACGCCGCCGATGCCCACCAGGTGCACCCGGCGGCCAGGGACAATATATTCGGAAATGTCATAGGTTTTCATACAAAACAAAACTCCCCTATAAGAGCACATATTCATACGATTTTGAATTATACACCATGAATTGAAATGAAACAACCACAAAATGTAACCTATGGTGATAAAGTCAGAATAATCCCACTTTTTGGCTATTTTTACCATGTTTCAGAGCCGTTTCTCTGGCTAAATATAGCATTCATAGAGAAGTATATGCAAAATAAAGCTTTTGGTGAACATGCTATGCTGAAACATCCCAGGTATGGAAAGGCCATCGTAATTCTAAGGCAACACCGCGCAATTGTGTCTGCGAGCCGCAGCCGTCTTTTTGCCCCAC
>USEU01000020.1 GCA_900553805.1 uncultured Eubacteriales bacterium | reverse complement strand
TTGATCCAAAAATCCAGGCCGGGGCTTCTTGCCAAATTGTGCGGTGTTGCCTTAAGTATTGCCGCCTTGGTGGCATTTATCAGGCCGCTGACTTTGCACACTGAGCAGAGCCGGCGGCCTGCTTTTTTAAGATTCTCCTAAGAATTTCCACTTTCGTTGACAGGAAATGCCCAATGTGGTATGTTATAACCAGAAAACGAAACGGAAAGGATGGAAATCAAATGCTTCAAAAAACACTGAAAAGGGCGGCGCTGGCGCTGTGCGCGCTGCTGCTTCTGATGGGACTTTGCACCGCTGCCTCCGCTCAGGAGGAGGGGCTGAATACCGTTGAGGTGTTCAGCGTGGATGAGTTCTTGGATGCCATCGCGCCCAATACGCAGATCGTCCTGGCTGCCGGGGAATACAACCTGACCGATGCCGTGAACTATTCCCGGGGCGGCGGGGACTATTACCACTGGGAGGGCGGCTACGACGGCTATGAGCTGGTGATCACCGATGTGGAGAACCTCTCCATTGTGAGCGCGGATCCCATGGCCGTGACCATCTCCACCGAGCCGCGCTATGCCAATGTGCTGCGCTTCGACAATGTGAAGGGGCTGCAATTGACCAATCTGGTGGTGGGCCATACCCGGGAGCAGGGCGCCTGCATCGGCGGCGTGCTGTACCTGGAGGACTGCGAGGACGTAGAGATCAGCGGCTCCCGCCTCTATGGATGCGGCATCTTGGGCATCAGCCTGAATGCCTGCCGGAACGTCCATGTGGATGGCTGCGACATTTACGAATGCAGCTACGGCTGTGTCGAGGTCAGACAGAGCGAAAACGTCCTTTTTGAAAACAGCAAATTCTACGATTGCGAGATCGTCCTGGAGGGCTTTGCCATCCACAGCTCTCAGGATGTGGCGATCATCAATTCCGAAATCTACAATAATCGCGGCGATATGTTCAGCACGCTCTTCGCCGTCGATTGCCCCGGCGTCTACCTGGGCGGCCTGGATGTCCACAATAACGAGGCCGAGGCCATCTTTACTGCGAACGGCACCCCGGTCACGGTGGAGAGCTGCCGCTTTAACAACGGCGCGGGATGGGCGCAGGGCAGTATCCCTGCCGTGTCAGCCCAGGGCGATCCGCTCAGCGCCGCGGACCTGGACTCCATGAAGATGCGCGCCGTCACCTGGCAGCCCCAGGGCGGGCCGGAGCTGCCGGAGGTGAGCGCCGGGGAGGACGGCAAAATTCATGTTTCCACGGTGGATGAATTCCTGGCTGCGCTGGGCAGCGACGTTACCATCTATTTAGAGCCGGGAGAGTATGATCTGGTCAAGTCTGCCACCTATGGCGGCCGCGGCGGCCTCTACTTCCGCTGGGAGCAGGTGTTCGACGGCTACGAGCTGGTGATCGAGGGCGCGGATAACCTGACCATCGAGGCGGAAAGCCCGGACGCGGTTTCCATCGTGACGGAGCCGCGCTACGCCAATGTGCTGAGCTTTTACAACCTCACCGGCCTGACAGTGCGCAATATCAAGGTGGGCCACACCATCGAGCCGGGCACCTGCACCGGCGGCGTCGTCCGGCTGGAGAGCGTCAGCGATGCTTCGGTGGAGGGCTGCAAGCTCTATGGCTGCGGCACTCTGGGTGTGGACGCTACCTACTGCGTCTGCCTCAACGTGACCGGCTGCGAAATCTACGAATGCAGCTGGGGCGCTGCCTGGTTCCATTCCTGCGACATTGTCCGGGTGGAGCAGTGTGATGTCCACGATATCGGTGAAGAGGGCGAGGATGTGTGGGTGTTCTATGCGTCCGAATCCTGCTATGATGTCCAGGTGGACGGTCAGCCGCTGGAGACGCCTGATTGATCTGTACAGGACGGGTGATGCTGCTCACAGGGTCAAAATCTGATAAAACAGCGTTTATACAATGGCTGGCCTGCCCAAATTCAGCATATTGAGGATTGGAAAATGATCAAAAGGCTAAATGATATCTCGGAGTGCTTCGCGTGGATGAATGAACTGATTGGTGACGCTTCCTTTTCAACGCCTTTCTGCGATAAAGAAAGAATCATGTCCGTTTCGCGAAAGGACGGAAGTCTGCTGTTTGGCACCTATGAGGGGGAAAGCTTAACGGGCGTATTCTGCCTCATGGTTCTTGATGGGGAAAGGTATATTGAAACGCTCTTCCTGTATACAAGGGAGGAAAGGGCGTATGAGGAGCTGCTGGCGTTTTTATCGAAGGAATATCCCGGGTATGAGATGTGGTTTGTTTTTAATCCCAGAAATCCGATTTTAAAAGCCTGGTTGCCCAAGAAGAACGCCTTTTTCTATGAAGAGCAGAGGTATATGGAGTACAGGGGCACTCCAGAAGAGGATGCCGGGGAAGTCATTCGCTATGATGATCGGTACAGAGATGAATATCTCAGGATCCACAGCAAAGAGGGCTACTGGGATGGCGAAAAGGTTCTGGAAAGAAAGGACGAGTTCCATATCTTCCTTTGCATAAAAGACGACCGGCCCGTCGGCTACATTGACTTGAGCAGGGGAACGGACACAAATGAAATTATGGACATTCGCGTCCTGCCGGAATATCGCAATCGCGGAATTGGCGCGCTGCTGCTGAAAAAGGCAATCTTTGTCAACAGGGATAACCGCCTGGTACTGACCGTCGATACAGACAATGCCCCCGCAAACCACCTGTATGAAAAGCTGGGCTTCCGGGAGTTGCCGATGAATAACATCATCACCGCAGAGCTTACCTTGTGATTGATCCGCGCGGGATTTCCAATACGGTGTATGCAAAGAATGCTTGGGAGAATCGGGATATGGCGAGGAAAATAATAATTAGGGCAACACCGCGCAATTGTGTCTGCGCGCCGCAGCCGTCTTTTTGCCCCACATCTTCAGTTTGAAAAACGAGAAATATTGCGCAGCCGTTGCCAGCGTAAGCTGGCTTACGGATGCGGCATACCCCTTGCGGGTACATACAGTATTCCTTCGTTTTCCAAACTTTGAATTGAGCCAAAAATCCAGGCTGGGGCTTCTTGCCAAATTGTGCGGTGTTGCCATAGGATAAATGTCAGCGTTTATATTGATTTTTCCTGAATAGCATGGTAAAATAATCTTCCTTTTCCTGCGAAAAGAGGGTATTTTGCCTGCCGCCCGGAATGGCTCGTGACCACCGGGCGGCTTTTTTTCGGCAGAGTATCTCCCAATGTGCCTTTAAGACCAAGATGGTTCCCAATGTCATCCTCTGGCCTGAACGCTGTGGAGATATGAAAAAGGAAGAAAACAAAATGATCGAAATGAAAGGAATCAGCAAAACCTACCGCATTCGCAAGCGGGAGGCGGGCATCGGCAGCGCTGTGAGGGCCCTGTTTACCAGGGACTACACGGAAATTCACGCGCTGAAGGAGATGAGCTTTACCATCCCGGATGGCCAGATCGTCGGCTACATCGGCCCCAACGGGGCAGGGAAGAGCACCACCATCAAGATCCTCTCCGGCATTCTGCGGCCGGACAGCGGAGAATGCACCGTAAACGGCATGGTGCCCTGGGAGGATCGGAAGAAGTACGTCTCGAAGCTGGGCGTTGTCTTTGGGCAGCGCAGTCAGCTCTGGTGGGATGTGCCGGTGATCGAATCCTTCCAGCTGCTGCGGGATATTTACCGGGTGGAAAGGGGAGAGTTTCAGAGTAATCTGCGCCGCCTGACGGAGCAGCTGGATTTGCAGCCCTTCCTCAATGCGCCGGTGCGCCTGCTCTCCCTCGGGCAGCGGATGCGCTGCGAGATCGCGGCTTCCCTACTGCACAGCCCGGAGATCCTATTCCTGGACGAGCCGACCATCGGCCTGGACGCCGTGTCCAAGTTGAAGGTGCGGGAGTTTATCCAGAGCGAAAACCGCGAAAGAAAACTCACCGTGATCCTTACGACCCACGATATGCAGGATATCGATGCCCTCTGTCACCGCGTCCTGCTGATCGGCAAGGGCCAGCTCCTGCTGGACGGCTCCATCGAGGAGATCCGCGCCATGGCAGGGGAGAACCTGTCCACCGAGGAATCCGTTGCGGATCTCTACCGCCGGTTCGGGATCTGAGAGGTGCGGCATGAAGCAGTATTTTTCCTTCTTCCGCATCCGCTTCACCTCCGGCCTGCAATACCGGGTGGCGGCCTGGGCGGGGATATGCACCCAGCTGTTCTGGGGGCTTATGGAGATCCTTATGTTCCGGGCCTTTTACCGATACGCGCCGGAGAGGCTTCCCATGTCCATGCAGGCGCTGAGCAATTATGTGTGGGTTCAGCAGGCGACGCTGAGCGTCTGGATCGTGACGGGGTGGGATTTTGAGCTGTTCCAGTCCATCCAGTCCGGCGCGGTGGCCTATGAGCTGATCCGTCCCTCGAATCTCTACGCCATGTGGAGCGCCCGCAGCTTCGGCAGCCGCCTGAGCCGGGCCGCGCTTCGCTTTGCCCTGGTGCTGCTGGTGGGAAGTCTCCTTCCCGCGCCCTACGGCCTGCGGCTGACCGTTCCCGCTTCCGCCTTTGGCATGTTCCTGCTTTCGCTACTGCTCACTCTCTGGCTGTGTGTGGCGATCGAGCTGGTGTGCTATGGCGCGGCCTTTTTCCTGACGGATTATCGGGCGATTACCGTTTTCCTTGCGGCGCTGACCGAGGCTTTTTCCGGGGATTTGCTTCCGCTTCCGTTCTTCCCTCCAATTCTGCGCAGTATTGCGGAGAAAAGTCCATTCGGTTCCCTGCAAAATGTCCCCCTGCGGATTTTTGGCGGGGATATTGCTGGAATGGCGTGTATTTCCGCCGTCGGCTTGCAGCTTTTCTGGTGCCTGTGCATTACCGGGCTTGGCTGCTGCCTGCTGCGGTGGGGGCTGCGCAGAGTCGTCATTGCGGGAGGGTGAGAGGATGAAACTGTACTTAAAATTCTTTGCCATTCACCTGAAAAGTGAAATGGCCTATCCCGGCGCGTTTTTCCTGCGCTGCATCGGGCGCATTCTGCTCACGGTCAATAGCCTCCTGGGCATCCATGTCATGCTGTGGCGCTTTGGGGGCATCGCGGGGTACACCGCCGGTGAGGTGCTGCTGGGCTTCGGCGTGGTGAAAACGGCTTTTTCCTTGGCTGAATGCTTCGCCCGCGGCTTTGACCGCTTTGACCACATCGTCCGCCAGGGCAGCTTTGACCGGCTGATGGTGCGCCCCAGAGGGCTGATTTTTCAGACGGTTTGTCAGGACATCCGTCTGGACGCGCTGCCGGATACGCTGCTGAGCTTTCTGGTTATTTTCTACGGTGTCCGCGCGGTGGCCATCTCATGGAATGCCGCAAGAATTCTGGTGCTGCTGAGTATGATCCTATGCGGCAGCCTGCTGTTCTTCGGTGCGTTCCTGCTGTACGCGGCGCTGTGCTTTTATACCTATGAGGGGCTTGAGCTTTTCAATATCTTCACCCACGGCATCCGCACTTACAGCCAGTTTCCCTTCGATATTTATGGCCGGGGCATCCTCTTTTTCACCACCTGCGTCATCCCCATGGCCATGGTGCAGACCTGGCCCCTGCGCTATCTGACGGGGCGGGGCGGCTGGATTTATGGCCTGTTTCCCATTGCGTCCCTGTGGTTCCTTCTTCCCTGCTATGCCGTCTGGCGGCGGGGGGTGCGGCATTACTGCTCCGCCGGCTCCTGAGCGGGCGGTTTGCGCGGTGTGCCGGTGAAACCGGCGAGTTTTTACAATTTGGTTGCGTGTTTTCCCTTTTTGCGGTATAATCGTGGTATATGATGAAAGAAGGCGGTGCCGTCCATGGAAGCTCCTTTGATCAGCGTGATCGTCCCGGCCTATAATGCGAAAAAATATCTGCCCGCCTGCGTAGCCTCCGTGCAGCGTCAAGAGCATCAGAACTGGGAGCTGCTGCTGATCGACGACGGCAGCACCGACGGCTCCGGCGCGCTGTGCGACGAGCTGGCCGCGGCGGATGGGCGCGTCAAGCCCCATCACCAGCAGAATGCCGGCGTCTCCGCTGCCAGAAACGCGGGGATCGAACGCGCCCGGGGCGAGTATGTGATGTTCCTGGATGCCGACGATGAACTGATGCCCGGGTGCATGACATCCCTCCTGGATGCCTTGCGGCAGACCGGGGCGGATATTGCCGCCGGGAAATCCACCCAGGACAGCTTTGCGTGGAACCATCCGCAAAGCCGCTTCGTCTGGAATGGGGAAGAAGGGGTTTCCGGCTCCCTGGGGGATCATCCTCTGACCTATTCCGCCTGGGGAAAGCTCTACCGCCGCGCCGTCATCGGCGACACCCGGTTTCGGCGGGATATCCGTATCAATGAGGACAGCTTCTTCCTCTTCTGCCTGCTGTGCAAGCAGCCCCGCTTTGTGGGGGTGGATCAGGTGATCTACCGCTATAACGTGGTCCCCACCGGCGCGTCCAGAGCCGCCTTTTCGGAAAAATACTTCGATATCTTCCGGGTGGCCGACCTGAAATATGAGATCATCCAGCGGGATTTTCCGGCCCTCCTGGGCGCGGCGCAGAACATGCGCCTGAAGGCGTGGATGAACATGCTGGAGCTGCTGGCTGCCTGCCCGGGCCGCAAATACCGCGATCTGGAAAAAGAGTTGCTTTGCAAGGTGAGGGCTGCCAGGGGCAGCTACGTCTCCGCCACCAGGCGGGGAGACCTGTGGCTGTTCGTCCTGACCCACGGACTGTACGATCCCTACCGCTTTGCCTATCAGCTGATAAAGAGAGCAGGAAAATGAGAAAAAAGTGCTTGATTTTCTAAAAAACCTATGCTAGAATAAATCGGTCTGAAATCAAGGTGAGTCCTCTGCCGCGTGAACGTGAGCATGAACGCCTAATATTTAAGGAGGACAAAGAAATGGATCTTGTTAAGGCTCTGAACAGCCAGTACATGAAGGAAGAACTGCCCGAAGTCCGGGTGGGCGACACCGTTCGTGTGCACGTTCGCATCAAGGAAGGCTCTCGTGAGCGTATCCAGGTCTTCGAGGGTACCGTCATTGCCCGGAAGCACGGCGGCATCGGCGAGACCGTTACCGTCCGCCGCATCTCCTACGGTGTGGGCTGCGAGAAGGTTTTTCCCCTGCATTCTCCCAATGTTGCGATGATCGAAACTGTCCGCAAGGGCAAGGTTCGCCGCGCGAAGCTGTACTACCTGCGTGGTCGCTTCGGCAAGGCTGCCAAGATCAAGGAGAACGTGTAATTCCAACCGAAATAAAAAGAGAGGGCTTTGTCCCTCTCTTTTTATATTTCCAGGAAAAATTTGAAAATTTTCCGGCATTGGGTGGAATTATCAAAAGAAATGTGATATAGTAAACAGCAATGCGAAATATGCCTTTTATGAAAGGACGTGGATTCAGATGAATGCACATAATAAGCTTGCGGGCATGTTCGGCAAGGCCGGGCAGGACAAAAAAGCGGACAAAAAAAAGAAAGTGAAATATACCTGGCAGCAGAATGTGGCGCTGTATCTGCATGACATGATCTTCATGCTCGTCATCGTCATGGCGGTGCTGATGCTGTTTCTGCGCGTCATCGTGGTGGATGGCCCCTCCATGGAAAATACGCTGCTGAACGGGGATTATATGCTCCTTGTCGGCAACATGTTCTATAAGGATCCCAGCTATGGGGATATTGTAGTGGTCAGCAAGCAGGCTTATGACAACGGCAAGCCCATCGTCAAGCGCGTCATCGCCACCGAGGGCCAGACCGTGGACATCGACTTTAATGAGGGCATCGTCTATGTGGACGGCGTGGCGCTGGATGAGCCGTACACCAAGACCCTGACCACGCTGAGGGAGGGCAGCGATTTTCCGCAGGTAGTGGAGGAAGGCAATGTGTTTGTCATGGGTGACAACCGCAACAACTCCAAGGACAGCCGCTCCACTCAGATCGGTCAGGTGGACAAGCGGGAGGTACTGGGCAAGGTGATTTTCCTGATGTACCCCGGCACGGGCATGAAGGGAGACCAGGCCCGGGATTTTGACCGCATTGGAGCAATTGCATGACGGAGAACATGAACATTCAGTGGTACCCCGGCCACATGACCAAGACCCGCCGCCAGATCGAGGCGGACCTGAAGCAGGTGGACGCCGTGTGCGAGATCGTGGATTCCCGCATCCCCATTTCCAGCCGTAACCCGGATATTGATTCCATTTGCGGCAGCAAACCCCGGATGATCGTCCTTAATCGGATGGACCTGGCCGACCCCGCCGCCACAAGAAAATGGCGGGACTATTTTAAAGGCAAGGGAATGGCCGTGCTGGCCACCGACTGCAAAAGCCGCCAGGGAATCAATGAGTTCACCCCGGCGGCCCGGACAGCCTGTGTCGAAAAGCTGGAGCGGGACGCAGCCCGGGGCATGAACCGTCCCCTGCGGGTGATGGTGGTGGGGATCCCCAATGTGGGAAAATCCACCCTGATCAATCAGATATCCGGCCGCAAGGGCGCAAAGGCGGAAAACCGCCCCGGCGTTACCCGGGGCAAGCAGTGGGTCACGGTGGATCCCAGCCTTCAGCTGCTGGACACGCCGGGCATCCTCTGGCCCAAATTCGACGATCCTCAGGTGGGCATGATGCTGGCCTACACCGGCGCGGTGAAGGAGGGCGTCATCGATATCGAGGAGCTTTCCTGCCGCCTGATGGAGCTGCTGCTGAAATACTATCCCCAAGTGCTGGCCGACCGCTACAAAGTGGAGGCAGAGCAGAGAACCCCCGGCTATGAGCTGCTGGAGATGGCAGGCCGGAAGCGCGGCCTGCTGCTGCGCGGCGGCGAGGTGCACACTGAGCGGATGGCAAAGGTGCTGATGGACGAATTCCGCAGCGGCAAGCTGGGCAAATTCACCCTGGAAATGCCGGAGGATGTGAGATAATGGAAATAACCATGTGGGAAATTGAGGACGAGCAGTATGCCGCGGGCTTCCGCACCATCTGCGGCGTCGATGAGGCCGGGCGCGGCCCGCTGGCGGGCCCGGTATGCGCTGCTGCGGTGATCCTGCCGCCCCACTGCGCCATTCCCGGGCTGAACGACAGCAAAAAGCTCACCGATAAGCGCCGCCGGGAGCTGTTTCCCCTGATCTGCCAGCAGGCCCTGGCCTACGGCATCGCCTTTGCCACCGAGCAGGAGATCGACGAGATCAATATTTTGCAGGCCACCTTCCTGGCCGTGGAGCGGGCCCTGGTTCAGATGAAGCTCCGGCCAGACCTGGCCCTGATCGACGGCAACCGGGAAAAGGACTTTGGCCTCCCGGTGAAAACGGTAGTTAAGGGCGACAGCCTCAGCGCCAATATCGCGGCCGCCTCCGTGCTGGCCAAGGTGACCCGTGACGACTTTATGCTCCGCCAGGCGGAGCTCTACCCCCAGTACGGCTTCGACATTCACAAGGGCTACGGCACCCGCGCCCATTATGCCGCTCTGGAGCAGTACGGCCCGTGCCTCATCCATCGCAGGAGTTTCCTGAAAAAGTTCTATGAGCAGAAGTAATCTGCTGGGGGCCTGGGGCGAGGCTGCGGCGGCGGAATACCTGCGCCGGAAGCATTATAAGATCGTTGCCGTAAATTACCGCTGCCGGGTGGGGGAGATCGACCTGATCGCCGCCAACCGAAGCTATCTGGTCTTTGTGGAGGTAAAGCTGCGCAAGGATGCGGCGTTTGCCCAGGCGCGGGAATTCGTGGACTGGCGGAAGCAGAACCGCATCTGTTCCACGGCGGCGCTGTACCTTTCCTGGCATCCCACGGAGCTTCAGCCCCGGTTCGATGTGATCGAGATCTACGCGCCCCAGGGGACCCAGACCGCAAACCCGGAGATCAACCATTTGGAGGATGCCTTTCAATGAACATACCTGTTTTTGATCTACATTGCGATACGGCTCTGGCCCTGCTTGGCGAGACGGTCAACGAAGCGGGGAGCCTGAAGAAGAATATCTTCCACATCGATCTGGAGCGTGCCGCCCGGCTGGGGGGCTACTGTCAGTGCTTCGCCTGCTACACCACCCCCATGATGCAGGAGCGGTTCGGAATTTCTCCCGTGCTGGTATTTGAGCGGGAGCTGGCTACCATCCAGCGGGAGGTGGATAAAAACAAGCGCCTGATCCGCTTCGCCTATACGGCGGACGAGGTGGAGGCCAACCGGGAGGCGGGGAAGATGTCCGCCATTCTCACCATCGAAGGCCCGGCGGGCTTTGATTTTGACCCGGAGCTGCTGGAAAACCTGCATCAGATCGGTTTCCGTATCTCCACTCTGGGATGGAATGAGTCCAATGTGCTCACCGGCTCCAATGTTACCGGCGGCGGCCTGACGGAAAAGGGCAGGCAATACGTGAGGGAAGCGCAGCGCCTGGGCATCCTGGTGGACGTGAGTCACATCAGTGATGAGGGCTTCTGGGACATCATGGACATTACCCAGGCCCCGGTGGTTGCTTCCCACTCCAACAGCCGCGCCCTGTGCGGCCACTCCCGCAACCTGACCGACGACATGTTCCGCGCCATCTGCCGCACCGGCGGCGTGGCGGGCATCAACCAGTACGCGGATTTTCTGGGAGAGAAGCCGACGCTGGATACCGTCTGCGACCATGTTTTCCATTTCCTGGAGCTGGATCCCGACGGCACCCACATCGCCCTGGGCGGCGATCTGGACGGCTGCTCGGCCTTTGCCCAGGGCTTCACCGGCATCGAAAGCTATCCGGCGCTGGCCGACCGGCTGCTTCAGCGGGGGGCAGGGGAGACACTGATCCGGGATATTTTCTGGAACAACGCCCTGAATGTCCTGCGTGCCGCAGAAAAGAAAGCATAAGGAGGTGCCACATGGCGCTGTACGCCATTGGGGATTTGCATTTGTGTCTGGGTGCGCCCAAGCCCATGGATATATTCGGCGGCGCTTGGGTGGGCTATATGGAGAAGCTCCGCCGGGGCATCTCCATCCTCCGGCCGGAGGACACTACCGTGCTGATGGGAGACCTGAGCTGGGCGCTGGATCTGGAGTCCGCCAAGGCGGAC
Source organism: uncultured Eubacteriales bacterium (assembly GCA_900553805.1). Taxonomy (GTDB): domain Bacteria; phylum Bacillota; class Clostridia; order Oscillospirales; family Oscillospiraceae; genus Faecousia. The sequence continues at coordinate 22,025 of USEU01000020.1, read as the reverse complement.
TTTGAGTGGATCGCCCGGATCCCGGGCCGGAAGATCATCCTCAAGGGGAATCACGACTACTGGTGGAGCACCGCCGCCAAATTTCAGAAATTCTGCCAGGAGAACCGGCTGACGGATATGCATATTCTGAACAACAATTTTTATGAATATGATGGCTATGCCATCTGCGGCACCCGGGGCTGGAACTACGAGGAAAAGCGGGGAACGCCCCACGACGAGAAGATCTTCAAGCGGGAGCTGATCCGCCTGGAGGCGTCTTTGAAGGTGGCAGGGGAACGGCCCAAGCTGGTGTTCCTCCACTACCCGCCCCGCAGCAAGGGCTATGAGTGCCCGGAGATCCTGGAGCTGCTCCGCCGCTATGAGGTGCGCCGCTGCTTTTATGCCCATCTTCACGGCCCCAGCCACCGCCTGGCGCTGGAAGGACAGCACGATGGGATCGATTATCGGCTGCTGGCAGCAGATTTCATAAATTTCGAGCCGCAGAAAATTCTTCCTTAGAAAATAATGTGAAATATTAGAAAACTTTTCAGAAATGTGTGGACAACCCGGATTTATTTTGATAGAATATATCGGCTGAATCATAATGACATAGAAAGGCGCCGCACTGCGGCTCCGATTGGGAGGAAATATTCAAATGAAAGTCAATAGCGTAGAAAAGAACGGCAATAAGGCCACCGTGGTGGTGGAGATCGACAAGGAATTGATGGAATCCGGCGTCAATAAGGCCTATCTGAAGGCCCGCAAGAATATCATGGTCCCCGGCTTCCGTAAGGGCAAGGCCACCCGGAAAATGATCGAGAGCATGTACGGCGCGCACGTTTTCTATGAAGACGGCCTGGAAGAGATCTTCCCTGAGATTTATGACTTTGCCATCGCCCATCAGGAGGGCTTCAAGGCTGTGGGCCGCCCCGACCTGACCGATATGCAGATCAGCGATGACAACATCGTCACCTTGACCCTCACCACCGAGATCTATCCCGAGGTCACCCTGGGCCAGTACAAGGGCCTGGAAGTGGAGAAGGCTCAGGTCACCGTGACCGACGAGCAGGTGCAGGCCGAGCTGGACCAGATGGCCCAGAACGTGGCTGCCATTGAGACCGTGGACGGCCCCGCCAAGCTGGGCGACACCGCCAACATCGATTTTGAGGGCTTCGACAACGGCGTTCCCTTCGAGGGCGGCAAGGGCGAGAATCACGACCTGAAGCTGGGCAGCGGCTCCTTTGTCCCCGGCTTTGAGGAGCAGATCGTGGGCATGTCCGCCGGCGAGGAGAAGGACATCGACATCACCTTCCCCCAGGATTATCACAAGGATCTGGCCGGTAAGGCCGTGGTGTTCCACGTGAAGGTCAATAAGATCACCGAAACCATCGTGCCCGAAATGGATGACGAGTTTGCCAAGGACGTCTCCGAGTTTGATACCCTGGAGGCACTGAAGGCCGACATCCGCGCCAAGGCGCTGGAGCGGGCCGAGAAGACTGCCCAGACCAATTTTGAGACTGCCTGTGTGGACAAGGCCGCCGAGAATACCACCGTGGACCTGCCCAACGCCCTGATCGAGCGGGAGCTGGACACCCAGATGGAGCGCTTTGCCTACCAGCTGCAAATGGGCGGCTACTCCATGGAGCAGTACGCCAAGATGATGGGCGGCGACGTGAGTACCATGCGCAATGCTTTCCGTCCCTCCGCTGAGAAGCAGGCCAAGGTTTCCGTTACCCTGGAGAAGATCGCCGAGGTGGAGAACGTGGCCGTCACCGACGAGGAGATCGCCGCTGAGATCGAGTCCCTGGCCAAGCAGTACGAGATGGAAGCCGACAAGGTCAAGGAGATGGTCCCTGCTGCCGAACTGACCGAGAGCCTCAAGACCCGCAAGGCCGTCCAGATCATCGTGGACAGCGCCGTTGCCGTGGCTCCCAAGGCAGAGGAGAAGACCGAGGAATAAGCGCCCGTCTCGATGGTTAGAATGTTTCAAAGGCACCTTCAAGCCGCCTGCGGAAATTCCTGAATTTGTCCCAGCCGCCGTGTTTTTGCGCCGGAACGTGCGCGAGGCACCCGGCTGGGTTTCAGCCGGGAGGCTTTGAAGCGTTTTCTCTATGAAAGGAGACATCACCATGAGTTTAGTACCCTATGTTGTTGAGCAGACCAGCCGCGGAGAGCGCAGCTATGATATTTTTTCCCGCCTGCTGAACGACCGCATTATTTTCCTGTCCGAGGAGGTCAACGATACCACCGCCAGCCTGGTGGTGGCGCAGCTGCTGTACCTGGAGGCCCAGGATCCGGACAAGGACATTCAGTTTTATATCAACAGCCCCGGCGGAAGCGTAACGGCTGGCATGGCCATCTATGACACCATGCAGTATATCAAGTGCGACGTGGCCACCATCTGCGTAGGTCTGGCCGCCTCCATGGCCGCTTTCCTGCTCAGCGCGGGCACCAAGGGCAAGCGGATGGCGCTGCCCAATTCCGAGATTATGATCCACCAGCCCAGCGCCGGTACCCAGGGGCAGATCACGGATATGGCCATCCATCTGAAGCGCCTGCAAACCGTGAAGGAGCGGATGAACCGCATCCTGGCCGAAAACACGGGCCGGACCATCGAGGAGGTCACCGCCGCCTGCGAACGGGATAACTTTATGATGGCGCAGGAGGCCAAGGACTTTGGCCTGATCGACCGGGTGCTGGAGCATCATTGATTATTTGGAAATGAGGTAATGCCTTCATGGCAAGAAATTCAGAGCAGCAGATTCGCTGCAGCTTCTGCGGAAAGCGGGAGAATCAGACCTCAAAAATGATTGCCGGCCCGGGCGTGTATATTTGCAGCGATTGTGTGCATGCGTGCAGCGACCTGCTGCGTGACGAGATCGATGTGGGCCAGGGCGGCCACCCCACGCTGGATAAACTGCCCACCCCCATTGAGATCAAGGCGTTCATGGATCATTACATCGTCGGGCAGGAGGAGGCCAAGGTCGCCCTGTCCGTGGCGGTGTACAATCATTACAAGCGCATTTACTTTGGCGGCAACACCGATGTGGAGCTGCAAAAGAGCAACATTCTTCTGATCGGCCCCACCGGCTCCGGCAAGACCCTCTTTGCCCAGACCCTGGCCAAGATTCTGAATGTGCCCTTTGCCATTGCCGACGCCACCACACTCACCGAGGCAGGTTACGTGGGCGACGATGTGGAGAATATCCTGCTTCGCCTGCTGCAAGCCGCCGATTTCGATGTGGAGCGGGCGCAGACCGGCATCATTTACATTGACGAAATGGATAAGATCGCCCGCAAGAGCGAGAACACCTCCATCACCCGGGACGTTTCCGGCGAGGGCGTGCAGCAGGCGCTGCTGAAAATCCTGGAGGGCACCGTCGCCGGTGTTCCCCCCCAGGGCGGCCGCAAGCATCCCCAGCAGGAGATGATCCAGGTGGATACCACCAACATCCTGTTTATCTGCGGCGGCGCCTTCGATGGCCTGGATAAGATCATCGAGGCCCGGACCGACCGCTCCGCCATCGGCTTCGATTCCCCGGTGGAGAGCCGGAAGAAGCGGGACGTGGGCAAGATCCTTGCCCAGGTGGAGCCCCACGATCTGCTGAAATTTGGCATCATCCCGGAGCTGGTGGGCCGTATGCCCGTCATCACCAATTTGCAGAGCCTGACCAAAGAAGACCTGGTCCGCATTATGGTGGAGCCGAAGAACGCCCTGTGCAAGCAGTACCAGGCGCTCCTGAGCATGGACGGGGTCAGCCTGGAGATCACCGACGAGGCGCTTCAGCGCATTGCGCAGAAGGCCCTGGAGCGGGAGATTGGAGCCAGAGGTCTGCGCGCCATTATGGAGAAGCTCATGACCGGCATCATGTACCAGATCCCGTCGGACCTGAGCATCCAGAAGGTCGTCATCACGCCGGAGTGCGTGGACGGCGCGCCTGCCCAGATCATCCGGGATGCCAGCCACCCCCGGGAAAAGCTGGCAGGAAAACAATAAACGCAAGGGGGTAGGTTTCTATCCCCTTTTTCCATTACCCAAGTAAGGAGGGATCATCCCTTGTCTGAAATTACTTATGCAGGCTCCATGCCTGTTCTCGCGCTGCGGGGCCTGGCCGTCTACCCCGAGCAGACCGTCCACTTTGATGTGGGCAGAACCAAGTCGGCCATGGCGCTGGACGCTGCCATGAAGAAGGATCAGATTCTGTTCCTGGTGCCCCAGAAGGACATTCTGGTGGATGATCCCAAGCTTTCCGACTTGTGCGCCGTGGGCACGGTGGTGCGCATCAAGCAGCTGCTCAACGCCCCGGAGGAAAATCTCCGTGTCCTGGTCACCGGCCTGGCCCGTGCCAGGATTGCCCAGATGCAGCAGACCGAGCCGTTCCTCAGCGCGCTGGTGGAGTCCGTCCCCTGCCCGGAGGAAGTGGATTCTCCCAAGGGCAAGGCGCTGCGCCGGGAGGCCTGCACTCTGTATAATTCCTATCTGGAGCTGACCGATCATCCGGCCCAGATGGTGCAGCTGCGGATGCTGGCCAGCGAGAAGAGCGGCTTTGTGGCCGACTGCATTGCCCAGAATTCCGGCCTGGATTATACGGAAAAGACAAAGCTTCTGCTCCAGCTCAACCCCACCCGCCGCCTGGAGATGGCGGTGACCTACCTGACCAAGGAGCTGGAGGTACTGCGCCTGGAATCCGAAATTCAGGATAAGACCCGGGCCGCCATCGATCAGAACCAGCGGGATTACTACCTGCGCGAGCAGATGCGAACCATCCGTGAGGAGCTGGGCGAGGGCGACGAGGAAGAGGAATACGACGAGGACACCGCCCGCATCGATGCCCTTCCCCTGAAGGAGGAATACCGCAATAAGCTCCTGAAGGACGCCATGAAGCTGAAAAAGCAGCCCTTTGGCTCATCCGAGGCCTCGGTGCTGCGCAACTATCTGGATACCGTGCTGGATCTGCCCTGGGGCAAATACTCCAGGGAGCGGCTGGATGTCCAGGCGGTCTCCAAAATCCTGGAGCATGACCACTTCGGCCTGGAAAAGGTAAAGCAGCGGATTCTGGAAACCATTGCCGTCCGCCAGCTGGCCCCGCACATGCCGCCTCAGATTCTCTGCCTGGTCGGCCCTCCGGGTGTGGGCAAGACCTCTATCTCCTATTCCATCGCCCGGAGCCTGAACCGCAAAATGGTGCGTATCTCCCTGGGCGGCGTCCATGACGAGGCGGATATCCGCGGCCACCGCAAGACCTATGTGGGGGCTATGCCCGGCCGGATCATGGCGGCCATGACCCAGGCGGGCACCTGCAACCCGGTGCTGCTGCTGGACGAGATCGACAAGATGGGCAGCGACTATCGGGGCGACCCCAGCGCCGCGCTGCTGGAGGTTCTGGACGCGGAGCAAAACCACTCCTATCGGGATCACTATCTGGAAATCCCATTTGACCTGTCCAACGTGATGTTTATCACCACCGCCAATACCCTGGATACGGTGCCCCGCCCGCTGCTGGATCGGATGGAGGTCATCGAGCTGAATTCCTATACGGATGAAGAAAAGCTGATGATCGCCAAGAACCATCTGGTGCCCAAGCAGCTTGCCAAGCACGGGCTGAAAAAGTCCCAGCTGCGCATCACCGACGATGCCATCCGGGAGATCATCGAGTGCTACACCCGGGAATCCGGCGTGCGGAATCTGGAGCGCTCCATCGGCGATATCTGCCGCAAGACAGATATGCAGCTGCTGAGCGATCCCGATATGAAGCGGGTGACGGTGACCTGCGCCAATATGGAGCAGTTCCTGGGCGTTCGGAAATTCCTGCCCGACCGTCTGCCCGGCACGGATCAGGTGGGCCTGGTTACCGGCCTGGCCTGGACTTCCGTGGGCGGCGAGACCCTGGAGGTAGAGGTAAACGTGATGGAGGGCACCGGCAAGCTGGAGCTGACCGGCAACCTGGGCGATGTGATGAAGGAATCCGTCCACGCCGCCCTGAGCTACATCCGGGCCAACTGTGCCAAGTTGGGCATTGCCCCGGACTTCTATAAAACCAAGGATATCCACGTCCATTTCCCGGAGGGGGCAGTGCCCAAGGATGGCCCCTCCGCCGGTGTGACGGTGACCACCGCCATCGTATCCGCCCTTACCGGCGCAACGGTGCGCCGGGATGTGGCCATGACCGGCGAGGTGACCCTGAGAGGCCGGGTGCTGCGCATCGGCGGCCTGAAGGAAAAGACCATGGCCGCCCTGCGGCACGGCGTCCGCACGGTGATCATCCCCGCCGAAAACGAGCGGGACCTGGAGGAAATCGACCAGACCGTCCGCAAGCAGCTCAATTTCATCACGGCCCGCAGTGTGGATACCGTGCTGGATGCCGCGCTGAACCGCCAGGTGGAGGTGCCGCCCACGGTGCTGGGGACCTTGCCGGAGGATGCCGCCAAGCTGCGCCGCCCCGGTTTGCAGCAGTAAGGGGGGCGCGGATGAATTTTCAGAATGTGGAATTCCTGATCTCCGCTGCCGCACCGAAGGATTTTCCCGCCAACCGTCTGCCGGAGATTGCCTTCGCCGGAAAATCCAACGTGGGTAAGTCCTCCGTAATCAACCGGCTGTTACAGCGGAAGAATTTCGCCAGAGTGGGGGATAAGCCCGGTAAGACTGTTCACGTGAATTATTTCACGCTGGATCGGAAGTGCTACCTGGTTGACCTGCCCGGCTATGGCTTCGCCAAGGTCTCCCAGAGCGAAAAAGAGCGCTGGGGCAAGCTGATGGAGGATTACTTCGCCGCGAACCGCATCACCCTGGGCATTCTGATCGTGGATTACCGCCACCCGCCCACGAACAACGACATCACCATGGCCCGCTGGTTCCTGGACAGCGGCTGCCCCTTCGCGGTGGTGGCCAACAAAATGGACAAGCTGAAAAAAAGCGAGCTGGTGCCGAATCTTCAGCTTATCCGCCAGGATCTGGAGCTGCCGGACAGCTGCCCGGTGATCCCTTTCTCTGCTGAAAAGGGGGACGGAAGAGATGCCCTGGTAAAGCTGATCCTGGATACCGTGGAGCCCAAATGAAACGAATCCCTTGCCGCACCCGATGCGCGGCAAGGGATTTTCGCGTATATCCGGCGGCCTCCGGGTGGCTCCAGACATTGCGGTACATCGCCTCCCAGTCCCGGAATTCTGCTTTGCGCAGGATCAACCGATCTGTTTCGTACATTCGCTATCCATCCTCCTTGTTTCAAACATTCTTACGGATTATATCGTGCATTTACCGAAAAAATCATAGGCTAACAAAAGTTTTCCCCCGCAGCCCGATCCTTCGGGGGGCACGGCCAGCATTCGCATTCCGGCGGCGCTCATTATGCGGTAACGGGGCGCAGAATGGCGTTCGATTCCTGGCACGGCAGTGCCCGTTAGACCTTTTTCCGAGAGAGCCGCGTGTATACTGAATCCGAAATCATTCAAGGGAGGATTCAGAAAAATGGGAATAAGGATTTTGTGTCTGATCTGTGCTGCGGTGGTCTTGATAACGGCATTTTTCGGAATCCGTGGGGAGGCCCAGAGGTGGAGAGCAGCGCCGCCGGGGCGCGCTCACCTGTCCAAGGCCAGCGCCGTCCGCAGCTCCACACCGCTGGCTTCCGCTATGCTGCTGGTGCTGGGCGGACTGGGAATATCCATGCTGTTTGATAAAAAGAATAAAAAGTAATTGCCGCATTTTCAGCCGGGACATCCTGACGGGTGCCCTGGCTTTTTTCTTGCTTTATAGATTCTCTTGAAGTTGACCGCTCTATTTGCTATAATGGAGCCGGGATGTGATGGAATTGATTGAAATCTGCTATCAGGACGAGGATGTTATGGTTTGCGTCAAGCCGCCCCGGGTGCTGTCCACCGACGAGCCGGGGGGCCTGCCGGAGCTGCTGCGCATCCAGCTGAGCGATCCCGGCGCGGATCTGCGCACGGTGCACCGGCTGGACCGGGTGGTCGGCGGCCTGATGGTGCTGGCCCGCAGTCCCCAGGCGGCTTCGGAGCTTTCCCGCCAGGTGCGGGAGGGACTTTTCCGAAAGACCTATTGGGCTGTCCTTCACGGCGTCCCGGACCGAAATGCCGACACCCTTGAGGACCTTCTGGGCCGGGACAAGGCAAGGAAGATGACCTATGTGGCTACCGCACCGGGCAAGGGGATTCAGCCCGCCAGCCTCAGCTATGAGCTCCTGGGCCGAAACGGTGATTCCAGCTTGGTTCGGATCCAGCTGCACACCGGCAGGACCCACCAGATCCGGGTGCAGTTTGCCAGCCGGGGCTTCCCTCTGTGGGGGGAGCGAAAATATTCTACGCTGGATGATCCCTGCGAGATCGCCCTGTTTTCCCAGGAAATTGGCTTCCTGCATCCCGGAACGGGAAAAGAAATGACCTTTTCCCACGTGCCACCCTCAGGCTTCCCCTGGAGCGGCTTCCAGCAGCCCTAGCAGCGCCTCCCGGAAGCTTCGGTCCTGCTCCGGCCTTCGCTTGCCAGGCCCCTTGGTCCGCCCGCCGCCCCGGCGGAACTTCTGCGCCTCGTGCCGCTCCAGAAGGAGGGCGTCGATATTCCATTGGGTATATTCCCACCCATCCTGATGCAGCACCTGCGCCCCACGGGCCAGACACATGGAGGCCACGCCGTAATCCTGGGTGACTACGATGTCCCCGGCGCGTACCCGGTTGGCCAGCGCGTAGTCCACGCTGTCCGCTCCCTTGTCAAAGGTGAGCACCTGTACGTCACCACGGCGCATCTCATGAGCTGTGTCGCACAGCAGCAGACAGGGAACTTGCTTCGTTTGGCACACCTGAGCGGCGATCCCCACCACCGGGCAGCCGTCTCCGTCGATTAAAACACGCATATCAAATCTCCTTTTGACGGATTATACCATATCAAAAGGAAGAAAGCAAAGAAAAGAGGATGTTTATGACCCATTACGATTTTTTCCAGAATAAGGAATGCGAATATTACCCCTGCCACCCCGGCGCGGACCCGGAAACCTTCAGCTGCCTGTTCTGCTATTGCCCGCTTTACGCCCTGGGCGACCGCTGCGGCGGCAACTTCCGCTACAATGCCAAGGGCATCAAGGACTGCACCAACTGCCTGCGCCCCCACCAGCGGGAAAACTACCGCGAGATCACAACAAAGCTCATGGAGGTCATCGAGCTTGCGAAAAAGAAGCCGGAAAATCCTTGATTTTTCCCGCGAATGCTGATATAATACCCATGCTTTGCGAGCAGACACGGAGAGTTACTCAAGTGGTCGAAGAGGCGTGACTCGAAATCTCGTAGGGCATGAATAATGTCGCCAGGGTTCAAATCCCTGACTCTCCGCCATCCAAAGGAAAAAGCAGCCGCGAGGCTGCTTTTTCCTTTGGGGACAATACCTGTGAAGGTGCCAAAGGCCGCCGGGATTCCGGCGGCCTTTGGGCGTTTGGGGGAGGATGTTGTTGAAATCGGAATGAAATTACCTCTCCGGGTAGAGGATCTGGTGCTTGATGGGCAGCCAATCCTTGATGGCGATGCGCAGGGTCTCGTCCCACAGGTCCCATTCGTGGCCCAGGCCCTTGACGACCTCAATTTTGGTTTCATAGCCCCAGCTGCGCAGGTCGGCTTCGGCCTTCTGCGCCCGGTACAGGGCGTGGTCGCAGTCGCCGACGCGGAAGAACATCTTGGGCAGCTCCTTCCCTGCGTCCGCGTTGGCCTTGGCCACGGCGTAGACATCATTGACTGTGCCGCGGATGAAGTCGGGATCCTCAATTTTTTGAGTAATTTCTCCCAGGGGGATCTTGGGCTTTGGAGCATCAAAATCGAATACGCCGTCCTTGGTAGGCACCATGGTGGGAACGCCCGGGCGGGTGGATGCGCCGGACATGCACAGGCAGGCGGCGAACTTGTCAGGATTATTGATGGCGATCTTCATGGCCCCGTGGGAGCCCATGGACAGACCGGCGATAAAGGTATCCTCCCGCTTGTCCGAAATGGGGAACATGGTGCGGCACACCAGAGGCAGCTCCTCGGTGAGGAAGGAATAGTACTTGACGGAGCCGTCCAGAGAGTCGGTGTAGCAGGCGTTGTAGTCATTGGGCATGATGACGGCGATCTTGTTGTCGTCGGCGTAGCGGACGATGTTGGTAAAATTCACATAGTCGCTGTCATCCCCGCTGCCGCCGTGGAGCAGGTACAGCACCTGGTATTTCATGCCTGGCACATATACATTCGGCCGCCCGTTGTAGGCATCCGCAAAGTTGAACGAGGGCAGGCAGACGGTGATGTTGGTCTGGAATCCCAGCATCTTGGACAGAAAATTCATTTTTACAACAGCCATTTGAAAAACTCCTTTGTGTTTGTTATGGATTTGCGGGCTTGGTTTTGATAAAGTAGCGGGCCAGCAGGGTCAGCGCCGTGAGCACGGTGCAGGTCTCCGCAATGGGGGTGGCCCAGACCACGCCGTACATTCCCAGGGAGGTGCGGGTGAGGATCACCATCATCAGCACGTCGATGGTGCCCTTGCGAAGCAGGGAGATGACATAGGGCTGGCGCTTTTCCCCCACGCCCTGGAAGGCGGTGATGGACAGGGAGATCAGTGTGGTGGTGGGAATGGCAAAGCAGATGATGTTCAGGAAATTCGCGCCCAGGGAGACTGCCTCCGGGTCGCTGAGGAACAGGGAAATGATTGCCGCGGGCATCAGCTTGAATACCGTTACGCAGACCAGGCTGAAGGCCGCTCCAACGCCCAGGGCGAAGAAAATGGAGTTGCGCATCCGCTTTTCATTGCCGGAGGAATGGTTGTAGGCCACCAAAGGAAGCACGCCCTGGCCCAGTCCCTGAGTGATGGAAAAGGCGGTGGAGTTCACCTTTTTGGATACGCCGATGGCGGCCAGCGCCGCACTGCCGTAGGGGGACATCAGCTTGGTGGCGGCAATGTTGGAGATGGTGGACATAATGGCCAGGAAGAAGCTGGGCAGGCCGATCACGAAGATCTCCCGCAGCAGCCGCAGGTCCCACATTTCCCGCTGGGGCTTCAGCAAAATATTCGTTCGATCCTTCCGCTTCTGGCCCCGGATGAACAGCAGGAAATAGAGCACGGCGGCCACATTGGAAAGGCAGGTGGCAATGGCCGCACCATCGACCCCCAGATCGAAGCCGAAAATGAACAGCGGATCCAGCACAATGTTCAGCACGCCGCCCAGGGCCACGCCGATGCTGGCCTGGGCGGAATTGCCCTCGCCCCGCACCAGATAGCCCATCACCGGGTTCATTGTGGTGGCAATGCCGCCGATGCATACCGTCCAGGTCAGGTATTGCATGCAGTAGCCCTTGGTATTGGCGTCCGCTCCCACGAAATCCAGCAGGGGAGAGCGGAAGCAGAACACGATCAGGGAAAACAGCGCGGAGATCACCGCTCCCGCCCAGAAGCTCAGGCCGGACACGATGCCCGCCCCCCGGTGGTCCCGGGCGCCCAGCCGCTGGGACAGCAGGCTCCCGCCGCCCACGCCGATCATGCTGGACAGCGCCGTCAGGGCCAGAAAGATGGGCATACAGAGCGTGACGGCCGCCACCTGGTTGTTATCGTTCAGCTTGCCGACGAAGAAGGTGTCGGCAAGGTTATAGATGATGGTAATGGTCTGCCCGATGATGGCGGGCACGGCCAGATGCAGCACCGCCTTTGGAATGGGGGCGGTTTCAAAAAGCTCCGTTGACTTGGTTTTGTCCATCGTTGATCCTCCTAAAATAAGACGTGCGCGCTTTCGTGCACGAACACAAAAATGATTTCTTCTGCTCAATGATAAATCCGATCCCCGTGTTTTGTCAAGCGATAAAGCAGATTTTTATGTTTTGTACAAAAACCAGAAGGAAATCTTATGGGAACTAAACAAAGTTGAAAAATGAGATAAATGTTGATTTTATGGCTTTTATACAATATAAAGGGAAGCTTTTGAACGGACTTTTGCTTTTAATGGCGAATGGGATGATCTGACGGCGCAGCCTGGATGCATGGGCAAACTGCGGAACGTGCACATGCACGTATTCTACAAACCGTAGGGGGAGAAGACCTTAGTGCACCTTGCATAAAACGGTCAATGGAAAACCTGACAGTATCCACAAAAAAGAAATCGTGCTCGAAAAACATGTTGACAAATCGGATAAATCGTGCTTATTATGAAGATGTCCAAACGGAAACCAATGCATGCGCGGCTGATGTGGAGCAGAGGATCCGCTGCCTCGCAATCGTGCACGTATAACATTCCGAAAAGAGACGGTACAAAAACAAAAGGAGACTGGAAGATGAAAAAATTTACCAAACTGCTGTCACTGCTTCTGGCTGTCCTGATGGCAGCCTCCCTGGCCACTGCGGCATTTGCAGACGGCCATCCGTCCGTTGTCAGAGTTCAAATTAGCGGTGATGTGGGCAGCATGGCTCCCTGGGCGCCCGACGGTAACGGCCGTACAAATGTGTTCCCTGAAATTTACGAGACGCTTTTCTATCAGCAAACGCTGGGCGGTGACCCCGTTCCGCTGCTGGCGAAGGGCTATGATGAAATCTCTGAAACGGAGTATCGCATTTACCTGAATGAAAACATCCATGACTCCCAAGGGAATCCCATCAATGCAAACGATGTGGTGTATAGCTACACGACCTGCACTGCTGAGGGAAATCAGAAGCCCTATGTGGGTAACATTGCATCCATCACGGCTGAGGATGATTATACGATCAACCTGAAGCTCATTACCGCAGGCGTTGGCGCGTTGCAGGATGCTATCTGCTCCGTTCGGATCGTGTCTGAGAAGGCCTATACCGAGGATAAGATGGGTACCGTCCCGGTTGGTACTGGCCCTTATGTCCTGAAGGAGTGGGTGACAGGCGCTACGATCACCCTGGTCAAAAACGAGAACTACTGGGCGGATGGCAATCGCGCTGTGATTGCTCAGGCCAACTGCGATGAGATCGTTTATAAGGTTATTACCGAGCCGTCCCAGATCATGATTTCTCTGCAAAATGGCGAGATCGATTATACCAGCGCAATTTCTCAGGCTGACATCACGCATTTCCTGGAAGGCGGCGATCTGGCTGACCAGTACATGGTGAAGTACCAGCCCGCGACACTGGCACAGGTTCTTTTCTTCAATTGCTCCGAAGGCAATCCCTTTGCGGATGTAAGGATGCGCCATGCTGTTTCCTACGCCATTGACAACGAGGCTGTCCTGGAAGGTGCTTATGAGGGCCGCGGCGCTGTGTCTCACGCGTTCGCCGGTGAAAAGTCCGCCGATTACCAGGAGAAGTGGAAAACTGAGGATTACTACGAGTATAACCCCGAAAAGGCAAAAGAGCTTATTAAGGAAGCCGGTTATGACAAGGGCCTGAAGGTTCGCCTGATTTGTGATGCGCTCCCCACCCATGTGATGATGGCACAGATCATTCAGCTGTACCTCGGACAGGTCGGCATCGAGGTGGAGATCAACTCCTATGATGATGCCCTGTTCAACACCTATCGTTACGATCCGACTCAGTGGGATCTGCACATCAATAACAAGGCTGGTGCGTTCGTGGTGCAGCAGTGGCAGTATAGTCTGGACGCTCGGTTGTTCGGCGGCGCGACCTGCAATTTCCTGGTAGACGAGCAGTGGCAGCAGCTGTATGAAACCGCATCTGCGCTGTCTACCCATACTCCTGAGAATCTGGATGCCGCATGGCAGTACCTGAAGGAAATTGATCCCGTTTACAGCATTTGCTTCAGCTATGATTACTTCGTCGGCACCAAGGTGTTTGATACCTTCTATCTCACCGATAAGGATTTCCTCATCCCTGGCGCTTGCGTTTACGCAGACTGATCCGTAAATTTATTTCTGATAGCCACGCGTTCGGCCGCCTTTTCCGGGCAGGAATGGGCGGCCGAATTCATCAAAACAACCCATATGTGAGGAATAGAAAATGAGCAGATACATATATAAGCGGCTTCTGCTGATGATTCCAGTGGTCATTATGGTGGCGGTGCTGATTTTTACAATTATGTACTTTACACCCGGTGACCCGGCAATTATCATACTCGGCCCCAATGCATCCTTGGAGCAGCTGGCTGCCAAGCGGGCAGAGCTGGGGATCGACCAGCCATATCTGGTACAGCTGTGGAATTATTTGAAGAATGTATTCATTCGTTTTGACTTCGGCAATTCCTTTATCAATGGGCGCAGCGTTTCCTCTCAAATTATGGAACGCTTCCCCCGCACACTGATGATTGCGGCGCTTTCTGTGCTGCTGTCGATTGTGGCCGGAGTGCCGCTGGGTATTGTTGCCTCTGTTCATCAGTACACATGGAAGGATAACGCTTCCATGTTTGCCGCGCTGATTGCCGCGTCTATGCCAGGCTTCTGGATTGCCCAGATGATGTCGCTTTTGTTTGCGCTTAAGCTTGGTTGGCTTCCTGCTACCGGCGTTGATAGCTGGAAATGCTATATTCTCCCTGTGGTGGCCAATGCCATCGGCGGCATTGCCGCTATGGCCCGGCAGACCCGTTCCAGCATGCTGGAGGTCATCCGGGAGGACTACATTACCACCGCCCGGGCCAAGGGGCAGATAGAGCGCAAGGTGATCTACCATCATGCCCTGCGCAACGCGCTGATCCCCATTGTCACCTGCGCTGGCGGCGCTTTCGGCTTCCAGCTGGGCGGCGCACTGGTGGTGGAGACCGTATTCTCCATTCCTGGCCTTGGAAAATACATGATGGATGCGATCAATCAGCGGGACTATCCATCCATTCGGGGGACGGTTATCTTCCTGGCGATCGCATTCAGCATCGTCATGCTGGTGGTAGATATTATGTACGCGTTCATTGATCCCAGAATCAAGGGGCAGTACCAGAGCAAGAAGAGGGGGAAATGATATGGCCGGAAAGAAAAGAAGGAACAGCCAATTCTGGCTTACCCTGGGACGGCTGAAGCGGAATCATCTGGCGATGGTTGGCCTGGTCATCATTGTCGTGATGATTATCCTCGCATTGCTGGCACCTTACATCAGCCCGTATCCCTATGAAGCGGCGGATTTCAAAAATCGGTACGCTACCCCCAGCGCTGAGCACTGGTTCGGAACGGACGAGCTTGGCCGCGATATTTTCAGCCGTTTGCTTTATGGCAGCCGTTATTCACTACGAATCGGTTTAATCAGCGTGGCTATCTCCGCCATTGGCGGAATCTTTTTCGGAGCGCTTGCCGGTTATTTCGGCGGGGCAGTGGATAACATCATCATGCGTCTGCTGGATGTGCTCCAGGCGATGCCCGGCATCGTGCTGGCCATTGCCATCTCGGCGGCGCTGGGACCCGGCCTGACCAACAGCGTCATCGCCCTTTCCATCAGCTCCATCCCGGGCTACGCCCGCATGACGAGAGCCTCTATCCTGAATGTCAGAAAGATGGAGTACCTGGAGGCGGCCACCTCCATCAACTGCTCCAATGCCCGCATCATCTGGAAGCACGTGCTGCCCAACGCCCTGTCCCCCCTGATCGTGCAGGCCACCATGGGCATTGCCGGCGCGATCATGGGCGCGGCCATGCTCAGCTTCATCGGTCTGGGCGTACAGCCGCCCACGCCGGAGTGGGGCGCGATGCTCTCCGCCGGAAGAAACTACCTGCGTGACTATCCCCATCTGTGCATCTTCCCCGGTGTAATGATCATGATGGCGGTGCTGTCCCTGAACATGCTGGGCGACGGTCTGCGTGACGCGCTGGATCCCAAGCTGAAGGACTGAGGAGGGGACCAATATGGAAAAACAGAACGATATGCTGCTCCAGGTAAAGAACCTTCGGGTCTACTATACCGCCGGCGGCGAGATCATCAACGCAGTCAACGGCGTTGATCTGGAGGTCCGCAGAGGCGAGACTCTGGGCCTGGTGGGCGAGACCGGCGCGGGCAAGACCACCATTGCAAAATCCATCATGCGCATCCTGCCGGATCCCCCGGCCAAGATCGGCGGCGGCGAGATCTATCTGGACGGCCAGGAGCTGCTGCACCTGCCGGAAAAGAAAATGCAGGAGATCCGGGGCAAGAAGATCTCCATGATCTTCCAGGACCCCATGACGGCGCTGAACCCGGTGTTTACCGTAGGCGAGCAGATCGAGGAAGTCATCATGCTCCACGAAAAGGTGAACAGGGGCGAGGCTGCCGTAAAGGCCCGGCAAATGCTGGAGCTGGTGGGCATCCCCGGCGACCGCAGCGGCGACTATCCCCATCAGTTCTCCGGCGGCATGAAGCAGCGCGTGGTCATTGCCATGGCCCTGGCGTGCAGCCCGGAGCTGATCCTGGCCGATGAGCCGACCACCGCCCTGGACGTGACCATCCAGGCGCAGATTCTGGATATGATCAAGGCGCTGAAGGAAAAGCAGAATACCTCCATGATCCTCATCACCCACGATCTCGGCGTCGTGGCGGAGGTCTGCGACCGGGTGGCCGTGGTGTACGCCGGTGAGATCATCGAATACGGCACCAAGGAGGAGATTTTCGATTATCCCACCCATCCCTACACCGTGGGCCTGTTCGGTTCCATTCCCAAGATCCACGAGGATGTGGAGTGGCTTGATTCCATTCCCGGTATGCCGCCCAACCCGGCAGACCTGCCCTCCGGCTGCCATTTCCATCCCCGCTGCTCCAAATGCACCCAGCCGTGCGGTGAGAAAGCGCCGGAAATGGTAGAAGTTCGCCCCGGCCATTTCGTCCGTTGCCTGAATTGCACCGAGAAAAAGGAGTCCTGATTATGGCGGCAATTATTGAAGTTGAACATCTGAAAAAGTATTTTGATACCCCCAGAGGCAAGCTTCATGCGGTGGACGACGTCTCTTTCAAAATCGAGCGGGGCACCACCATGGGCGTGGTGGGCGAGTCCGGCTGCGGAAAGTCCACCCTGGGCCGGACCATCATCCATTTGCAGGAGAGCACCGGCGGCAAGATCTTCTTCCAGGGGGAGGATGTGACTCAGGTCAGCGGCAAGAAGCTGCGCCAGCTGCGGGAGGATATGCAGATCATCTTCCAGGACCCGTTTTCTTCTCTGAACCCCCGCATGACCATCCAGGAAACCATCCGGGAGCCGCTGCTGCTGTCCGGCCGCTTTAAAAAGAGCGAGATCGAGGCGGAGACCCGCCGCCTGATGGATCAGGCCGGTATCGCCCAGCGGCTGGCAATGGCCTATCCCCATGAGCTGGACGGCGGGCGGCGGCAGCGGGTGGGCATTGCCCGCGCCCTGGCGCTGAATCCCAAGTTTGTGGTGTGCGACGAGCCGGTCTCCGCCCTGGATGTGTCCATCCAGGCGCAGATCCTGAACCTCATCAAGCAGCTGCAGCAGGAGCATGGCCTGACCTTCCTGTTCATCACCCACGACCTTTCCGTGGTGCGGCATATTTCCCATAATATCTGCGTCATGTATCTGGGCCAGTTGGTGGAAACCGCCCCCTCCAAGCAGCTCTTCATCAGCCCGCTGCACCCGTATACCAAGGCGCTGCTTTCCGCCATTCCCTCCACGGATATCCACAATCCCCAGAAGCGCATCCTGCTTCAGGGCGAGGTGGTGTCTCCCATCGATCCCAAGCCGGGCTGCCGATTTGCCGCCCGCTGCCCCTACGCCTGCGACCAGTGCCATCAGCCGCAGCATCTGGAGGAGCTTCTTCCCGGCCATTTTGTTTCCTGCTGCCGGGCCAAGGAGATCAACAACCTGTAAGACTTATGCCGCCACGGGGGCTCTCCCCGTGGCGCTGTGCCACATCCCAAAAAGGAGGACTTAATAAATGGGTTTGCTTCGCTTCAACTACCGCAGCCAGGCCATTGGCCATTATGTGGATATAACCGTGGCCTATCCCACGGATGAATACAGCTATTTCGATGAATCCCACTCCAGGCGGCACCACCATACCGTCCCCGGCGCGGGGAAAAAGACGCCCTATGTCCCCGGTATGAAGTTCCAGACGGTCTACCTGGTGCACGGCGGCGGAGACGACGATTCCCTGACCTACCGCTATACCAACGCAGAGCTGTTTGCCCAGCGCAACCATGTGATGCTGGTCACCCCGGATATCTCCAACAGCTTTGGACTGGACACAGAGTACGGCGTGTGCTATCACACCTTCCTCACCGAGGAGCTGCCGGTGGTCATTCAGACCCTGTTTGCCTCATCGCCCAAGCGGGAGGATAACTTTATCATGGGCTACGCCATGGGCGGCAATGCCGTGCTGGGCGCGGCGCTGCTGCGGCCGGACCTGTACGCCGCCTGTGTGGATATCTCCGGCGGCATCGGCATGACCCTGGATACCGCCAAGCTTCAGGAGGAAATGACTTCCCGGCATTTCCTGGAAGACTTCAAGCTCTACACCACCACCTTCCCCAAGCCGGAGGACATTCCCGACTCCCGGTTCAACGTTTATGCCGCCGCCAAGCGCCACAAGGAGCAGGGGGACGCGCTGTGCGACTTCATTCTGGCCTGCGGCAGCAAGGAATTTATTCGCTGGAGAGTTGAAAAAGATGTGGAAATTCTGGGCCAGCTGGGATATAATGTAAAATATATTTGTGCGGAAGGATACGATCACGATTTCCGCATGTGGAACGACTACATCGAGATCGCGCTGGACAAGCTGCTTCCGCTGAAGCGCAGGGCCATTCTGCCGGGGGAATAAGCAATGAAAAATATGACTGTTCTTACCCGCGTGGGCAATCAGGGGCAGGAGGTTTATGCCTTCCAGTTTGAAAGCGACGCCCCGGTGAAAAAAGAAAAAATCTCCATCAGCGGAAACTATCTGGATACCTCCATCGATTGCTTCCTTGCCACGCAGACCGGCCGGATGGCAGATGGTGTACAGGATGTATGCTGGGAGAATGGGCTGCTGACCGTTCATGTCGCTCCCTTCTCCAGCCAGGCTCCCTATGAGCTGAAGATCGACGGCGAGACCTTCACCGCCAAGGAGGCGCGGCAGGTAAAGACTCTCTGGGCGGATGATTTCCGCCCGGTGGAGGAAAACGGCATCCGCTATCGGCTCTATGAGCCGGCGGGGGAGGGGGCAAGGCCTCTGATCCTGTTCCTTCACGGCGGCGGAGAAGGCGGCACCGACAACTGGAAGCAGCTGGTGGGCTGCTTCGGCCCCACCTTCCTGGCCGAGCGATACCCGGACTGCTATGTCATGGCTCCCCAGGCCAACCAGCCGGAGCCCACCAAGGAACAGCTGGAGGCCTTTAAGAAGCAGACCTTCTACAACAGCTTCAACGCCACCGGCTGGGACAGGGAGACCCTGGCCCGGGTGTGCGACGTGATCCGGGGCATGATCGCCGCCGGTAAGGCCAACCCAAGGCGTGTCTACGTCACCGGCCTTTCCATGGGCGGCGGCGGGACCCTGCGGGCCATGAGCGTGGGCAGCGACCTGTTTGCCGCCGCAGTGCCCGTGTGCCCCACCATGACGCCGGAGACCTTCCATATTCTGTGCGGCCTGACCCATGCCAAGATCTGGGTCGCGGCCTCCTACATTGACCATACCCTGTACCGTCATAAATACCTGGTGGACGCGGTGCTTGCCCTGCGGGATGCGGGCAACCAGGATGCCCATCTGACCCTGTTCTCCCCGGAGGATCTGGCAAAGTACGGCATCGGCATCATCCCGGATATGCCCCTGGAGGCCCGCTTCGGCTGGAACCATACCTGCTGGATCCCCACCTATCACGATGAATTCGGTATCATGTCCTGGATGATGAACCAGGTCCGGGATAAATAACCATTTTCTCCGTCGGAAGATCCGGCACATTCCTGGCGCTCTGTTTTCTTTGCTTTGACGGGGCAGCCGCCTCCCCCTTTCCGGCGGCTGCCCCCAGACCAAGGGCAGGGCATATTGCGGCATAGAGGTGAAGCCTATGGTAACGATCAAAGATATTGCCAGTATGGCAAACGTCTCCCGGGGCACCGTTGACCGGGTGCTCAACAATCGGGGCGGCGTCAGCCCCCGCACGGCGGAGCGCATCCGTCTGATCGCGGAAAAGATGAACTACACCCCCAGCATCACCGGCCGGGGGCTGGCTGTGATGAAAAAGGACCTGAAGTTCGGCTTTATTCTCCCGGCGGAGCTCAACGGCCATACTTCCCTGAACCGTGCGCTGGTGCAGAAGACGGAGGAGTTCGCGGAGTACAGCATCACCGTCCTGCGGCGTGCCTATGCGGACAGAAATGTGCAGGAGCTGCTGAAGGCCATAGACGAACTGGAGGCCGAGGGCGTTGCCGGCATTGCCATGAGCCCCATCCCCCAGCCGGAGGTGGAACGGCGGATCAATGAGCTGAGCCAGCGGGGCATTGTGGTGGTCACCTATGAGCATGACCTGCCGGAAAGCCAGCGCCTCGCCTTTGTGGGCTGCGACTACTACCGCAACGGCCAGACAATCGCGGGTGTCGTCCGCCTGACCCTTGGAGGCAGGGGAACTGTGGGCATCGTTACCGGCGCACTGTCCGCTATGGCCCATGAGCAGCGGCTCCAGGGCTTTGTGGATCGGCTGACGGAAAATTGCCCCGGCATCCGTCTGGTTGCCCAGGCTGTCTGCGACGAGGACGACGTGAGCACCTATACCGCGGTGAAGAAGATCCTGCTGGAGAACCCTGAGCTGGACCTGCTGGTGGTGAATGTGGCCAGTGCTTTCGGCTCTATGCGGGCCGTCAAGGAGCATCCTAAGCCCCTGCACGTCATTTCAACCAACCGTGTTTCGGAGATGGAGAAGTACCTGGAGGAGCATACGGTGGATGCCATGGTCACCCACCAGCCATGGGTGCTGACGGATCTGTCCCTGGATATCCTGTTCCAGTACCTGGTGTGGGGGAAAAAGCCAAAGGAGGAGGTCCTCTTTACCAACAACGAGATCGTCATCCCGGAGAACATGCGATTCAGGCCGCTGCCCCTGTGATCTGTAAATAAGAATGCCGCGAGAATGCTGTTTCTTGCGGCATTTTTTCTGCGCGCTTGACCACGTGACCGGCTGGGGCCCATGGAATTATTTGTTGCGGGATTCGGTCCAAAGAACGAATGATAGCTTTATAGATTCTGTATAGGGGGCAGATGGCGGATATAATATTCACAGACCTATTATTCGTTCTAAAGAGGGTGCTGCGATGGACATGAAGGCGGTTGGACTGCGGATCAAAGAGGCAAGAGAGGCGAAGAAGCTGACCCAGGAGGATCTGGCGGCCCTTGTGGAACTGAGCCCCACCCACATTAGTGTGATCGAGCGAGGGCTGAAGACCGTGAAGCTGGATAAGTTCGTCGCCATCGCTAACGCATTGGACGTTTCGGCGGATAGTCTGCTGGTGGATGTGGCGGTCCACTCCGTCGAGGGCGTCACCAGCGAGCTGGCCCAGGCCATCAAGAAGCTGCCGCCCCAGGAGCAGCGCCGGTGCATCCGAGCCATCAAGGCATATATTTCGGATTAAGAAAATTAGTTTTTCTATTTTCCAACCAGAAGCGTTGTTTTAGTCCTTCCCTACATGCCCCCAAAGTCTCACAGAGCTTGCCGCTCAGGCCCTTTCATTTTTATGCCAACGCAGGTCGAAGGATGTCGAAAAATGGGACTTTACATTCCTTCGAAAATGTGTTATTTAGTTCTAAAGAATAAATTTAAATTCTTTAGAAAGAGTCGGATGCCATGAATTTTGGGGAGATCGTCAGCAGGGTCGCAAGCAAATACGGCACAACGCCGGAGATCGTGTACGCGCAAATGCAGAGCGCCATAGAAGAAGCCCTCCTTTGCGCATCCGCAGAGGCGGCAAAGGAATGGGCCAAGATCCCCACCCAAACCAACCGCCCAACCCCCGAGGAGGTGCTGCAATACCTTGTGGAAATGCTGACACCCTGGCACGGACCGATGTAGTAAAAACAACAAAACACAGCCCAGCAGTGCGGAATTGCCGCATTGCTGGGCTTTTTGCAGAAAGAAAAACCACTCGTTGACCGAGTGATACAAAAGAGCCTATGAAAAGGGATCCCTGTTATGCTAAGGCAACACCGCGCAATTGTGTCTGCGAGCCGCAGCCGTCTTTTTGCCCCAC
>USEU01000019.1 GCA_900553805.1 uncultured Eubacteriales bacterium | reverse complement strand
AATTGAGCCAAAAATCCAGGCTGGGGCTTCTTGCCAAATTGTGCGGTGTTGCCTTTGATAAAATCGCTTTCGGAATTCGGTGGGGGAGATGCCGATGATCTGGGTAAAGACCCGGGAGAAGTAGTTGGGGTCCCCGAAGCCCACGGCGGCGCTTGCTCATAGGAGGTCGTCGTATAGAATCCAACACCAAAATCCAGATAAACCGCCCTCGCGCGTATTTCAGGCCGCTCGACCAGCACCGTACTGCCATGGTATGATTTCATGCGGACACCGTTTTTGGCGGATCCAAAAACAATCCTATTGGCGAAAGCCTTCTTTCATGCTATAATAAATTATCATTGTGCGGAAGGGGGCGGTTTTGTGCCCGAAAAGGGGAGCGGGGGCAAGCGCCCCTTGGTTTGCGGGCTCCTGGCCCATGTGGACGCGGGGAAGACCACGCTGTCGGAGGGACTGATGTATTGCAGCGGATGGCGCAGGACCCTGGGGCGGGTGGATCACCGGGACTCCCTGCTGGATACCCACGCGCTGGAGCGGGAGCGGGGGATCACCATTTTCTCCAAGCAGGCGCTGCTGGAGACGGCCGCCCGGCAGGTCACCCTGGTGGATACGCCGGGGCACGTGGACTTTTCCGCCGAGGCGGAGCGCGTCATGCCGGTGCTGGACTGCGCGGTGCTGGTGATCAGCGGCACCGACGGCATCCAGGCCCACACGGTCACGCTGTGGCGGCTGCTGGAGCGGTACGGGGTGCCGGTATTCCTGTTTATCAACAAAATGGACCTGCCCGGCGCGGACCTGGCGCGGCTCCTGGCGCGGCTCCAGGACCAGTTCGGCTCCGGGTGCCTGGATTTTTCCGCCCCCCGGGAGGAGATCGCGGAAAACGCCGCCCTGTGCGACGAGGCGCTGCTGGAGAGCTATCTTGCCTCCGGCCGGGTGACGGACGGCAATCTGCGGGAGCTGATCGGCCACCGCAGGCTTTTCCCCTGCTGCTTCGGCTCCGCGCTGAAGCTGGAGGGCGTGGAGGCGCTGCTGCACCTGCTGGACGTGTATGCGCCGGTGCGGGAATACGGCACGGCCTTCGCCGCCCGGGTCTATAAGATATCCCGGGACGATTCCGGCGCGCGGCTGACCTGGCTGAAGGTCACCGGCGGAACGCTGCGGGTGCGCCAGACGCTGCGCCTGACCGGCCCCAAGGGGGAGATCACCGAGGAAAAGGCGCAGCAGCTTCGGCTGTACTCCGGGGACAAATTCACTGCCCCCGAGGAGATCCCGGCAGGGACACTGGCGGCGGTAACGGGCCTCACCGGCAGCTATATCGGCCAGACCCTGGGCGCGGAGCCCGCCGGGCCGGAGGCCGCCATGGAGCCGGTGATGACCTACCGGGTAAATCTTCCGCCCCAGGTGGATCCGGCCCAGGCCCTGCCCAAGCTGCGCCAGCTGGAGGAAGAGGATCCCCAGCTGCGGCTGCTGTGGGAGCAGGGGCAAATCCATGTGCAGATCATGGGCAAGGTGCAGCTGGAGATCTTCCACAGCCTGGTAGCCCAGCGCTTCGGCATGGAGGTGACGCTGGACGACCGGCGCATCTCCTATAAAGAGACCATTGAGAACACGGTGGAGGGCGTGGGGCATTTCGAGCCGCTGCGTCACTATGCCGAGTGCCACATCCTGCTGGAGCCGCTGCCCCGGGGCAGCGGACTGGTGTTTGACAGCGTGTGCCCGCTGGACGTGCTGGACGGGAACTATCAGAATCTGATCCTGACCCACCTGGCCGAGAAGGCCCACCGGGGCGTGCTCATCGGCGCGCCCATCACGGATATGAAGCTGACGTTGCTGGTGGGCAAGGCCCACCTGAAGCACACCGAGGGCGGCGACTTCCGCCAGGCCACCTACCGCGCCGTGCGTCAGGGCCTGATGCAGGCCAGGTCCGTCCTCCTGGAGCCCTGGTATGCCTTTACGGTGACCGCCCCCACGGAGCTGATCGGCCGGGCCATCACGGATATCCGGGCCATGGGCGGCCAGTTCGTCGCCCCGGAGGCAAGGGGCGGCCTTTCCACCCTGCGCGGCTCCGTCCCCGCCGCCGAGGTGCGGGACTATGCCGAGACGCTGTCTGCCTATACCCAGGGCCGGGGACGCTTGCAGCTGTCCGTCCAGGGCTATGCCCCCTGCCACAATGCCGAGGCGGTGATCGAGGCCGCCGGCTATGACCCGGAGGCGGACCTGGAAAACACCCCGGATTCCGTGTTCTGTGCCCACGGGGCGGGCTTCAATGTGAAGTGGGACCGGGTGAAGGACTACATGCACCTGGACAGCGGCCTGAAAGAGGAAAAGCCGCCCCAGATCATCCAGCGCGGCAGCATCGACGACCGGGAGCTGGAACGGATCATGGAGCGGGAGTTCGGCCCCGTCCGCCGCCCCCGGTATTCCGCCCCCCGGCTGCGCCCGGCCACCGAGGAGATCACCATCAGGCCGCCCAAGCAGCGCTATATCATCGTGGACGGCTACAACATGATCTTCGCCTGGGACGAGCTGGCCGGGCAGGCCAAGGATGACCTGGACGCGGCGCGCAGAATGCTGTGCGACCGGCTGTCCAGCTACGCGGGCTTTACCAAGACCAAGCTGGTGGTGGTGTTCGACGGCTACAAGCAGCAGGGCAACCCCGGCGAGAAGCGCCAGCTGGGCAACATCCAGGTGGTGTACACCCCCCAGGGGCAGACGGCGGACCGCTATATCGAGGAGCTGGCCGACGAGATCGGCTCCAGCTACGCCGTGCGGGTGGCGTCCTCGGATTCGCTGGTGCAGCTGTCCTCCTTCCGCAGCGGCGTGCTGCGGATGTCCGCCCGGGAGCTGCTGGGCGAGGTGGAGCAGGCCCGCAGGGATATGAAAAAATTTTACTGACCGCCTCCGCTTCGCCGGAATTTTCCCGCGGGGTGTGCGATACTGTGGATGCGTCCGGGAGGGACAAGCGTGGAGGATCTGAAATTCATGGCGGCGGCGCTGGAGCTGGCGCGGCAGTCCGCCCGGGAGGGCGAGGTGCCCGTGGGCTGCGTCATTGTGCGCCGGGGGGAGATCGTCGGCTCCGGCCGCAACCGGCGGGAGGCGGGCAAGTCCGCCCTGGCCCACGCGGAGATCGAGGCCATCGCCCAGGCCAACGCGGCCCTGGGGGGCTGGCGGCTGTGGGAGTGCACCCTGTATGTCACCCTGGAGCCCTGCCCCATGTGCGCCGGGGCGATCATCAACGCCCGGATCCCCCGGGTGGTCTACGGGGCCGCCGACGCCAAATTCGGCGCGTGCCGCAGCGTGTGCAGCCTGTTTGACATGCGCTTCAACCACCGCCCTCAGGTGGAGGCCGGGGTGATGGAGCGGGAGGCTGCCGATCTGATGCGGGATTTTTTCCAGAACCTGCGGGTGCAGTTGCGGACAAGGCCCAGATGGCGGCGTCCCGCGCCACCGGGGTGAATCGATATGGAGGGATTTCCTTGGAGCAGTACCAAAGCGCCCGAAGATTCGGGGTATCCGTTGTTGTGCTCACATTGGTGTTTCGGCTGTTTGAGGCCGGGCTGCCCCAGGGGGCGGCGCGGCTGCTGCGCTGGCTCCCGATCTCCCCAAATAAACAGACAGAAGCCGGGCGGGAAGCCCGGCATTTTTCTTTTCCCTTTCCGGCGGAGTCATCGCCCCCGGCCTCCTATGTGCCCGAGCCGTCCCGCCCGTCCTTTACCGGGGAGCAGGCGGAGTCGCTGGCGGTGACCAATACCAGCTCCCGCCAGCCGGACATCGCCGCCTTGCTGACCGCGCCGCTGGACTGGAGCCTGGCGGGGGACAAGCCCACGGTGCTGATCGTCCACACCCACACCTCCGAGAGCTATGAGCGCGGCGGCGCGGATTACACGGAAACGGCGGCCTACCGCACCCTGGACGAGGAATACAACATGCTCCGCATCGGCGACCTGGTGGCGCAGCTGCTGGAGGCAGAGGGCATCGGCGTGATCCACGACCGGGAATTTCACGATTATCCCTCCTACAATTCCGCCTATACCCACGCCCGCAAGGCCATTCAGGCCCAGCTGCTGAAAAATCCCCAGATCCAGCTGGTGCTGGACCTCCACCGGGACGCCATGGAGGACGGGGGCAGGCAGGTGAGCACCCACGCCGCCCTGGGCGGCCGGGACTGCGCCCAGTTGATGACGGTGCTGGGGGTGGGCCGCAGCGGCCTGCCCAACGACCGCTGGGAGGAGGACCTCTCCCTGGCCCTGAAGCTCCAGGTGCTCTTGCAGGAGCAATGCCCCGGCATTGCCCGCCCCATCTCTCTGCGCCCCCAGCGCTTCAACCAGGACCTGGCCCCCTATTCCCTGTTGATCGAGGTAGGCACCGCCGGCGACACCCGGGAAAAAGCCCTCCTGGCTGCCACCCAACTGGCCGCCGCCCTCATCCAACTAAAGGACGGCACGTCTGCTGACCTCCCCTGAAAGGGAAAAAAGCGCCCTTGGCTCCCCCATTGGGGGAGCCAAGAACGGGGAGCCAAGGAGTTACCGAAAGCGGATGGCCATCCAGCGTTCGGTTTGCATGCGGTGGTAGCGGCTGTCCATGAGGTCTACGGTCTGGGTCAGCAGGCGCATCCATTCCGCGGCGGTGCGGTTTCCGCCGTTGCGGGTGACCAGATAGGGGCAGGGCTCCAGCGGCCGGCGGCCGAAGCAGGCGGCAAAGGGCTTGCCCACCCCCAGGGCGATGGCATAGGGAGCCATGCGGTAGAAGTATTCCGGGTCGGATTTCAGCAGCCGGGCGGCCTCCGGCCGGGGGATGGATTTCAGGAACCGGCGGACGGACAGGATCTCTCCCGCCTCGCTGCGGTTCAGCTCCGTGCGCATGCCGCCGAAGGCGGCCGGGAAGCCCATCAGCAGCTGTACCGCGCAGGACCCCAGCGGGATCCAGGGCTGCCCGGCGATCAGGCCCAGCAGGAACCAGAAAGCGATGACGCCCAGCCCGATCCAGCAGTGCAGCCGCTTGCGGGAATACAGGTGCATGGCAAATTCATGCAGCTCCCAGGCGCTCACCGCCCCCAGGACGCCGAAGATCAGAGAAAACAGGATCTGCAAAACCGTGATGCTGGTCATGTTCATGGCCACGCACACGCCGCAGAATACCTGACTGCCGCACAGCAGCCAGCGGAAGACCTTCCGGCTGCCGGAGCGGGGGCGGCACATGGCCTTCTCGCCGGGGATCATCCCGGCGGTTTTTTTGCACATTTTCGCGTAGCCCGGACTGCTGCAATTGACCACATTGCGGTTGTTGAACAGCGTCTGGAATACCCGGATCTCAAATAAGCTCCGCTCGTTGCCCATCTCCATCTGCTTGCGCAGAATGACCCGGCTGCCGTTGGGCTGGATCATCAGGTAGCCCATCTGCGCCCAGGAGAGCACCATCATGGTCAGGTCGCCCCCGGTCATGGTCACCCGGCAGCCCAGCTCTCCGGCGCAGATGCCCTCCGGCGGCACGGTGGTGCGCTGGCGCACGGGGGGAAGGGTACGCAGGAACAGCAGCCAGTACAGGAGCGCCGCCCCCAGGAAGATGCCCATGGGGATCAGCTCCGGGTTGCCGGTGCGCTGATAGGTACTCACCGAGGGGAACATCTCCCGGGGCACCAGCAGGGTCATGGTCACGGATTCGTGGTCGTTCAGGGCGTTGACGCTGGTGCCGGTGATCATATTGCCGTTGATCGCCAGGTCCAGATTGGAGGCAAAGCCCACCTGCTGATAGGTGCTGGTGAAGGTGGGCACGCCGTCCACCGTATCGGGCATGGTGATGACGAAGCTGAACAGGTCTACCGGGTAATCAAAGCCGCAGAGCATGGGCAGCGTCAGCTGGAGCTTGTTCAGCTGCAAAGCCGACCCCACCGCTGAGCTCAGGGTGGCGGGCACGGCACCCACGGCCTTGGGGATGGTATAGTCAAAGCGCACCGGGAATTCGCCGGTCATGCCGCCGGTGATCCGCCCCACGGATACCAGCGTCCGGCTGCCCACCCGGCTGGTGGGGACGGAGCTGCCGTTCATGGTGATCTTCTCCGCGTTTTCGGGCAGGGGGAATTCCAGCCCGGCGTCCGCGGCTTCCAGCTTCAGGTTCACGGTCATGCTCACCAGGCAGTCGCCGTCGGAGTTGACGGTGCAGTAGAGATCGATCTTGGAGGCGCTGCTTTCAGCCGACGCATGGGTATGGAACAGCGCGAGCATGATGAAGAAAACGGCGCACAGCGCCGCGGCGTACCGCTTCAAGCCAACCCCTCCCATCTTTCGTAATATGATCGATTTCATTCAGCCATTCTACCATAGCCGCAATTAAAATGCAAGAATAATCCGAAATTCTTCCCGCTTTTTGCCCCTGCGCCGCAAGAAAATGCGGCCTTCTCTGCCGAGAGGGCCGCGAATGGTTCACGCGAAGATGTTGCTTTGCTCCACCGTGCTTCGGAAGGCCTCAAATTCGGCCCTGGTGCATTCGGCGGTGACCCGCAGCGGGCGGGTGAGGGTGAGGCAGAACATTTCCATAAAGCTTTTGCCGTTGATGCGGTGCTCGCCGTCGTCCAGGTACACCGGGAAGGGCTGGGCGGTGGCCGCGTTCACGAATTCCTCCACGTCCCGGACAGAGCCGAGGGAGATAATAAATTCCAATCCATTTTCCATCTGGCGCTGTACAAACCTTTCTTTTTCGTGTATAATGGGGCCGAATACCCATTTTGTGTCTCTTCTTTTTTATTATATCGGGGGACAGAAAAAAACGCAACTGTGGGGTTCGGACGATTTTCCCAACCTTTTCATTCCAAAATTGGCGGTTTTACACATATGAAATTTGCTTTTTATACCCTGGGCTGCAAAACCAACCAGTATGAGACTCAGGCCATGGAGCGCCTGCTGGCCC
The DNA here is from genome assembly GCA_900553805.1 of uncultured Eubacteriales bacterium. Classification (GTDB taxonomy): domain Bacteria; phylum Bacillota; class Clostridia; order Oscillospirales; family Oscillospiraceae; genus Faecousia. The sequence continues at coordinate 27,299 of USEU01000019.1, read as the reverse complement.
AGCAGGGGCACGACATCGCCTCCTTTGAGGACGCCTGCGACGGCTATATCATCAATACCTGCTCCGTCACCGCCGTGGCGGACAAGAAAAACCGGGCCGTGCTCCGCCGCTGCCGCCGGGAACACCCGGAGGCGGTCATCGGCGTGTGCGGCTGTTACAGCCAGCACGCCGCCCAGACCGTAAAGGAGCTGGGGGCGGACGTGGTGGGCGGAAGCGGCGGCCGGGAGCAGTTTTTGCAGGATATGCTCACCGCCGCCCGCACCCACACCTACCAGGAGCACCTGGACAATGCCCTGCGGCGGCGGGAATTTGAGATCCTTCCCCCCGGCGGCCTCCAGGAGCGCACCCGTGCCATGCTGAAGGTGCAGGACGGCTGCACCAATTTCTGCACCTACTGCATCATCCCCTATACCCGCGGCCCCATCCGCTCGGCACCGATCCCGCTGGCGGTGGAGCAGGCGCGGCGTCTGGAGGCGGAGGGCTACCGGGAGATCGTGGTCACCGGCATCGAGGTGGCGGGCTGGGGCAGGGACCTGCCGGGCAAGCCCCCGGTGTGGCAGCTGATCTGCGCCGTCTGCCGGGCGGTGCCGGACCTGCGCATTCGCCTGGGCAGTCTGGAGCCGCGGATCGTCACCGAGGAATTCTGCCGGGAGTTGGCGGGGCTTCCCAATCTGTGCCCCCAGTTCCACCTGAGCATGCAGTCCGGCTGCGACGCGGTGCTGGCGCGGATGAAGCGGAAATACGATACCGCCGGGTACGCCGAAAGCCTGACCCGGCTGCGGACCTGGTTCCCGGACTGCGCCGTGACCACCGATATGATCGTGGCCTTCCCGGGGGAGACGGAGGAGGAATTCCGGCAGAGCCTCCAGTTCATCCGGGCCTGCCGCTTCGCGGATATGCACATCTTCCCCTATTCCCGCCGCCCCGGCACCCCGGCGGCGGACATGCCCGGCCAGCTGGGCAACGCGGTGAAGGAGCAGCGCAGCCGCGCCGCCATCGCGGCGGCGGCGGAGATGAGCGCGGACTTCCGCCGCGCCCTCATCGGCACCCGTCAGGCGGTGCTGGTGGAGGGCATGGAGGGGGAATTCTCCGTGGGCCACGCCCCCAATTACGTAAAGGTATACATCCCGGGGCAGTGCCCCAGGAACGAAATTCAAACGGTCACCGTCACCGCCCTGCACCAGGACGGGGTCACGGCGGAAAGGAACTGACATGAAAACGCTGCTGCACATCTGCTGCGCCCCCTGCGCCAACCAGTGCATCGATGTCCTGCGGGGCGACGGCCTGGAGGTCACCGGCTTCTGGTACAATCCCAATATCCATCCCTTTACCGAGTACCGCGCCCGCCGCAATTGCCTGCGGGAATACGCCCAGACCATCGACCTGCCCCTGATCGAGCGCAATGACTACGGCCTGCGCCCCTTCGTCCGGGCGGTGGCGGAGGATATCGAGCACCGCTGCGTCAAGTGCTATGAGTTCCGCCTGTTCGAGGCGGCCCGCCAGGCCAAGGAGGGCGGCTTCGATTCCTTCACCTCGTCGCTGTTCATCAGCCCCTACCAGCAGCATGAGCTGATGCGGGAGGTGGCCCAGCGGGCGGCGGCGGAATACGGCGTTTCGTTTTTGTACCGGGACTTCCGGCCCTATTTCCGGGCCGGGCAGGAGCGGGCGCGGGAGCTGGGCTTCTATATCCAGAAGTACTGCGGCTGCGTCTTTTCTGAGGAAGAGCGGTATCTGAAAAAGAGCAGGATCATTCCCTGATAGGAGGAAGTATGGATCAAATGGAATTTTCCGTTCCCTGCCTGTTCGGCCTGGAGGGCCTGGCGGGGGACGAGCTGAAAAGAATGGGCCTGGAGAACGTCCGGGTGGAAAACGGGCGTGTCCTGTTTTCCGGGGACGAGCGGGCCATGGCCAAGGCCAATGTGGGCCTGCGCACCGGCGAGCGGGTGCTGATCGTCCTGGGGGATTTCCCGGCGCGCAGCTTCGAGGAGCTGTTCCAGGGCGTGTACCGCTGCCCGCTGGAGCGCTATATCCCCAAGGACGGCGCGTTCCCCGTGAAGGGCCACTGCCTGAACAGCCAGCTCATGAGCGTGCCGGACTGTCAGGCCATCATCAAGAAGGCGGCCAGCCGTCGCCTGGGAGAAAAATACGGCGTGAGCTGGCTGCCGGAGACGGGCAATAAATTCCAGCTGCAATTTTCCGTCATGAATGACCGGGTGCAGCTGTATCTGGATACCTCCGGCCCGGGGCTGCACAAGCGGGGCTACCGGGCCAACGGCAACGACGCCCCCCTGCGGGAGACCCTGGCCGCCGCCATGATTACCCTGGCCCACTACCGGGGCCGGGAATTCCTGTGGGACGGCTTCTGCGGCAGCGGCACCATCCCCATTGAGGCGGCGCTGATCGCCCGGAACCAGGCCCCCGGCATGTACCGCTGGTTCTCCGCCGAGGCCTTCCCCTGGGTGGAGCCGAAGATCTGGGGCGACGTGCGCACGGAAATGCGGGATAAGGAGTTCAAGGGCAATTACCGCATCCTTGGCTCCGACAACGATCCCAAGTGCGTATCGCTGTCCATGGCCAACGCCAAAAAGGCGGGGGTGGACCGGCTGATCACCTTCCGGGACGGCGACGCCACCAAGATGAGCCTGCCCAGCGATGCCGGCATCTTCATCTCCAATCCCCCCTACGGCCAGCGGATGCTGGAGCAGCAGAGCGCCCAGCGCCTCTACGCCGCCCTGGGCCGCCACCTGAAATTCGCCGACGGCTGGAAAAAATACATCATCACCAGCGAGCCGGAATTCGAGCACTACTTCGGCAAGCGTGCCGACAAAAAGCGAAAGCTCTACAACGGCATGATCAAGTGCGACTACTACATGTACTTCGAGGATCGGAAGAAATAAGGCAATCCACAGACAGAGAGACAGAGAAACAGAGAAACAGAGAATTATGAAGCATCTATTTATCATCAACCCAGCTGCGGGGAGCAGCGACCATACCATGGAGTATTCCAGCGCCATCCGCACCGCCTGCGGAGCCCGGCGGCTGAAATATGAGATCCGGGTGTCCATGGGGCCGGGGGACTGCGCCAGGATTGCCCGCGCTGCCGCCGAGACCGGGGAGGACGTGCGCATCTATGCCTGCGGGGGCGACGGGACGCTGAATGAGGTCGTCACCGGCATCCGGGGCTTTTCCAATGCTGCCGTCACCGCCTACGCGGGGGGCAGCGGGAACGATTTTGTGCGGATGTTTGACAATCCCGCCGCCTTTTCCGACCTGGATCAGCTGCTGAACGCCCAGGAGCGCAGCTTTGATCTGATCCGGGTGAACGACGACTACGCCTTCAACATCTGCTCCGTGGGCCTGGACGCCCGCATCGGCACCGACGTATCCGGCTACAAGCGCATCCCCCTGCTCCAGGGCTTCCGGGCCTACGCGGTGTCCACGGTGGTGAACGTGGTCCGGGGCATCGGGGAGCACTACGTGCTGGAAGTTAACGGCGAGACCATCGACGGCGAGCAGACCATGATCTGCGTGTGCAGCGGCCAGTATTACGGCGGCGGCTTCCACCCCGTCCCGGAAGCCGACCCCACCGACGGCAGGCTGGAGGTGCTGGTGGTGAAAAAGGTCAGCCGCCTGCAGGTGCCCAGGGTCATCGGCAAATACAAGGCCGGAAAATACCGCCAGCTGGAGAGCCTGATCCGCCACTTCACCACCGATTCCCTCACCATCCGCTGCGACCGCCCCACCCCCATCAACCTGGACGGCGAGCTGCGCTTCGCCCAGGACATCCACATCCGCATCGCCCCGGAAAAAATCCGCTTTTTCTATCCCACCACCACCAACCTCAAGATCAAGGAAACGGCGCAGGTGCAGTAAGACCGCAAAAAAGCTCCCCCGACAGGCGGCTGTCCATAAAACAGGTTTCACGAAACAAATAATATGGCAGTTGCCGGACAAGGGTTGCTGACAAAAAGGGGTATGTGCCGTTAAGACACATACCCCTTTGCTTTTTTGCCGTTTTAAAGGTTGATTATGGCTGATTTTTTGCCGTCACGCGTCTTTCGGAGGGCGCTTGATGGGATTTGCCGCCCTACTTGAAAAGTGGGCTGAAACAGTCGCTTTGCCAAAGGAAAGTGAGAGCTATGTATTATCCAGAGGATACTGCAAGGAAGATTAGTTCTGATTCATTCCGAATGGTTCATAGGTCAGCAGCTTTTTCTTCCAAAGGGCCTCTGCATCAATGATTTGATTGTCTGGAAGTGCCTTGGACAAAACCTGCAACACTGAAAACTGCAAATCGTGGCAACTGTGATTTACAGACTTCAAGTGACTGATCATTCCCTTGTTGTTTCCGTGACCGCCCGTAGCGACGTAGACAGACCAACGCCCCAGCAGGCCGTCATAGCCATAGGTCGAGCCGACATATCTGTCTCCCGTCTTGGTGTCCACAATCAGATAGACCGCATTGACCGCAGCCATGGCCGCCTGCCACAGCTCATAGTCCGTATTGTTTTCGACAACTTCTTTTAGTTCATCGAAGGATAGAATAAGATTTTCAAATCCCACAAAAGGCTTCTGGTTCTTTGACTCAATTGCTACGATGGGCTTTTCGGTGGTAGCTTTTTGATGCCACATCCGAGCTGACCCGCCCCAGTCAATCACCAGCTTTCCCTCGTACTCTTTCAGCAAATCCACATATTGCAAATCAAAAAACGCCATTTCGCCACGGTATTCCATGGCTTCACAGTCAGGTAATCCGGCAGGGCATACATCCGGTGTATCAGGCACAGAACCATTGACATGATAACAAGAGTGCAGTCTCGCGTATGTACCGCCATCGCTGATGAATGTGATCCAGTAGGAATATCCTTTGCTGAACCCGACTTTTTGGTGCTGTGTGTATTCATGCGCCATACCGGCTTTATAACATTCTCTGAAACGCTCGTCAGATAATGCATGACGGATCAGCTTGACATCTTTCGGGTCAAGCCCCACATTTTTAAGTACATCGGAAAAGTTCAAAATTGCCATGGAAGCCCCTCCTTATTTTGTTTTCTATTTCAAATTCTACCACAGATTTTTTCGTTGTAAAGCGCACTTTCCCACCGGCGCAAAATCGCCGCCAGCTCCGGCGTCAGACGTTTGCGGCACTCGTGCCGCAGTTCCTCCTCCGGGCGAAGAAATACCCCAATTTGCAGGAACTGACGCCCGCTGTACTGCATGATCTTGTGAACAGGGTCTATGTTTCCACGCCGGATAAGAGCAGCGGGCAGCGAGTGCAGGATGTGCATATCAGCCTTGCCTGCATTGGTTTCTTGCCGGAGAGCATCATTGCCGAAATGCTCACTCACGCATCAAAAAGCAGAACAGCGTGACTTCCGCCACGCTGTTCTCTCTAAACCTTATAAACCTGTCTTATGCGCTGCTACCCGCCGGGGGAGCTTTTTGCGTCAAATCTCTTTGTACATGGCCGCGGCGTCGTCCTTGCGGACGGTTTCGGATACCTGCAGAACCTCCACGGCCACCGTGCGGGCGCCCATGGAGATCTCGATTTTATCGCCCACCTTTACATCGTAGCTGGCCTTGGCGGGTCTGCCGTTGACGCTGATGCGGGCATTGTCGCAGGCCTCGTTGGCCACCGTCCGGCGCTTGATGAGGCGGGAGACCTTCAGGTATTTGTCCAGGCGCATCTTACTTGCTGATGGCGTCCTTCAGGGTCTTGCTGGCCTTGAAAGCGGGCATACGGGAGGCGGCGATCTCCATGGTCTCGCCGGTGCGGGGGTTGCGGCCCATGCGCGCCTCGCGCTCCTTCACCTCGAAGATGCCGAAGCCGCTGATCTGCACCTTGTCGTTCTTGGCAAGAGTGTCGGCGATGGCTTCCAGAGCGGCGTTCAGAACCTTCTCGGTGTCCTTCTTGGTCAGGCCGGTCTTCTCGGCGGCGGCAGCGATCAGTTCAGTCTTATTCATGTTGTAATTTCCTCTTTTCAATAGATTTTTATCGCGGGGGAGCAGCCCCCGATCCTCGGGCAGGCGCGGCAGTGAGGCCGCCTCCGCCCTGACTGTGAACATTATACACAGAGCTTTCTTAGATTAACATAATTAGATGCAAAACGCAAGGGTTTTCTTTGAAAAATCTCACAATTTCAGCAGCTTTGCTATTTTTTCACCCTTGGGCAGCAGCAGGCAGTCCTCCCGGGTGACGACCTTCAGGGCGATGGCCGCCAGCACGTACACCACAAAGCCGATGGCCACCGGCACGCCCGCCAGCATCACCCGTCCGGTCAGCCCGGTCAGGCCCAGAGCGGACAGTCCCCGCCCGCTCAGAAGAACTGCCACGCCCATGACGCAGGCGGCCAGGAACGGGCGAATCAGGTTGACGATCATCCGGGGCGGGTCGGCCACCAGAGAGCGGATGGAGAACACATTGAGAATGCAGATCACCACATAGCTGGTCAGGGTGCCGATGGGGGTGCCCACGATGCCGATGGCCCGGTTGCCGGTGAGGACGTAAACGATGATAAGCTTGATGATGCCGCCGATGAGCATATTCACCACCGGCCGGTTCACGTTGCCGTGGGCCTGCATGATGGCGGTGGTCACCAGCACCAGGGCATTGAACACCACGGAGACGCCCAGCACGGTCATCATCTGCCCGGCCAGCACCAGATTTTCCCCGGTGTAGCCGCCCAGCAGGGCGGTGATGGGCCGGGCCAGGCACACCAGCCCCACGGCGCAGGGCATGGCAAAGATGCCGGTGATGCGGATGGCAGATTCCTCGGTCATCCGGGTCTCCCGGAACTTTTTCAGGGTGATCTGGGCGGTGATGGCGGGAATAATGCTCACGGTGATGGGGGTGATGAAGGCGCAGGGCATATTATAGATGGTCTGGGTCATCACGTGCACGCCCCGCATGGTGTCCGCCGCCGCCTGGCTGATGCCGGAGTCCAGGAGCCTGCCCATGTAGATCTTGCTGGACAGGGAGGTGATGATGGACAGAATGGTGGAGCTGACGGTGATGGGCACCGCGATCTTCAGCAGCTCCTTGGCCGTGGCCCCGAAGCTCTTGGGGGTGTCGCCGGTTTCCGGCAGCTGCCGGTAGCTCTTGCGGAAGCAGCTGAAGAGATACACCGCCGAGACCAGGCAGCTGGCAGTCACGCCCAGGATCGCACCCCCCGCCGCCAGGGAGATACTGGCAGTGGCTTTCAGGAAGGCGACGGCGGCGATCATGCCCACCACCAGCTTGGTTACCACCTCCAGCACCTGGGAAACGGCGGTGGGGATCATGTTGCTCTGGCCCTGGAAGAAGCCCCGGTAGGCGCTCATGATGCAGATCAGCAGCACGCAGGGCCCCAGGAAGCCGATGGCCGCCCAGGCGTCCGGCTGGTTCCAGAAGGCGGCCAGCGGGCGGCAGAACACCGTCATCAGGACGCTGCCCGCAATGCCCAGGATCAGGAAGATCCGCTTGGCGGTGAGGTACACCTGCCGCACCTGGCCGTAATGCTCCAGGCTGCTGGCCGCGGAGATCATCCGGCTCATGGCCACAGGCAGTCCGGCGGTGGAGATCATGAGAAGGATGTTGTAGATCTCATAGGCGGTGCTGAAATAGCCGAAGCCCTTTTCGCCGATGATGGCGTTCAGCGGCACCTTGTACAGCGCGCCCACCAGCTTGACGATCACCGTCGCCATGGCCAGCAGGGCCGTGCCCTGCAAAAAGTTTTGCTTTTTTTGTTCCGACATTACGTTTCCTCCGCCGCAGCCGGCTCATCCTTCCGGAAGAGCTTCGGGATTGCCTCGTTTACCAGCTCCTCCACCACCTTCGACAGGTCGATGGTGGGGAACTTTCCGTTCTGATACAGGATTTTACCCCGCACCATGGTCATGGCCACGTCCCCGCCCTTGGCGGAGAACACCAGGCCGTTCAGCACATTGTGGCAGGGCATCAGGTGGGGCGCGGTGAAATCCACCAGGATCAGGTCGGCGTCCATGCCTGCTTGAAGCATGCCGCATTCCTTGCTTCTGCCCTGGGCCTGCGCGCCGCAGACCGTGGCCATCATCAGCGCGGCGGAGCTGGGCATGGCGGAGGCGTCCTGCCTGCGGCTGCGCTCGGCCAGCGCAGCCCCCCGCATGACCTCGAACATATCCAGGTTCCCGGCCTCCACCGCCCCGTCGGTGCCCAGAGCCACGTTCATTCCCGCCTGCACGCAGTCGAGAATGTGGGCGCAGTCCATGCCGCTCTTGGCGGCGGACAGGGGCAGGGCCACGGCGGTGACCTTCTTCCGGCCCAGGATCTTCCGCCCCACCGGCTCCAGATAGCCGCACCCGGCGGCGGTGACGGGCACGTTGAAAAGCCCGTGGCAGTTTAACAGCTCCCCCGGATTCATGCCGGTGCGGTCCAGGCAGCCCTCCACCTCGCCGGGAGTCTGGGCCAGGTGGAGCTGGAGGCCCAGGCCCTGCTCGCTGGCATAGCCCACCAGGCCCTCCCAGAGCTTGTAGTTGCTGGTGTACTCGGCGTAGATCCCGGCGTCGATCTTGATCCGGCCCTCGTCGAAGCCGTTCCATTTTTCCGTCAGGCGCACCAGCTCTTTGCACTGCTCGTCGGTGTCAAAGTCGAATTCCTCGTTCTGGTCGATGAAGCGGTAGCTGGACAGGGCCAGGTTCGCCTTGATACCCGACTCGGCCACGGCCTTGGCGGTGGCGTCCGGGTAATAATAGAGGTCGGACACGGAGGTGACGCCGAAGCGCAGGCACTCCGCGATGGACAGCAGCGCCGCCGCCCGGGCGCAGCGGGAATCCATCTTCGCCTCCTTTTTCAGCAGCTCCTCCAGCGCATGGGCGTTGCCCAGGTCGTCGGTATAGCTGCGCAGCACGGAGGACGCCAGATGGGTGTGGCAGTTCACCAGGCCGGGCATGGCCACCATGCCGGTGCCGTCGATGACGGTCTGGGGCGGCTCCTTGGGGGCCTGCCGGGAGACGGAGACGATCTTGCCCCCCTCGATCCCGATGTAGGCTCCGAAGAGCACCTCCATTTTGGGATTCATGGTCACGGCGGTGACGTTGGCGATCAAAGTATCCAATGGAAAGTCTCCTTCCTTATATCAGCTCAAACAGCTCGCGCTTCTGCTCCAGGACCTTGGGCAGAAGCTGGATGTACTGCTCCGGGAATTTGGGATTGTGGAAGCGCTGCAAGGTGCCGTCAGGCAGATTGACCTTGTTCATGCCGCCGCCCCCCAGGGAGAGGATGGTGTGCACTTCCTCCATCATGTAGATATTGTACAGGCAGTCCATCCCGTCCCGGCTCCAGCCCACGTTTTCAAAGGAGCCGGACATGTATTTCTGCCGGTACAGGTAGTAGGGCCGGTAGCCCAGGGCGGACAGCGTGTCGTTGGCGTAGGCCACCATTTCCGTCACATCCTCGGCGCTGGGCAGGCTCCCCCGCTTTTCGAAGAGATCGGCCCCCTTTTTCAGAGCCAGGGTGTGCACGGTGATGTTGGAGGGGCCGAGGGCCGCCACCCGGTCCAGACTGCGGCGGAAGCCCTCCACGGTGTCCTCCGGCAGCCCCGCGATCAGGTCCATGTTGATGGCCTCAAAGCCCGCCTCCCGGGCTTCCCCATAGGCGCGGAGCACGTCCTCCGCCCGGTGGGGCCGCCCGCAGGCGCGGAGCACGGCGTCCTCCATGGTCTGGGGGTTGATGCTCATGCGGTTCGCTCCGTGGGCGCGGATGGTTTGCAGCTTTTCGGCGTCCAGGGTATCCGGACGGCCGCCCTCCACGGTGTATTCCAGGCAGCCCGACAAATCAAAGGCGGCGGCAATGGCGTCCATCAGCCGCGCCAGCTGCGCGGCGGTCAGGGTGGTGGGAGTGCCGCCCCCGATATACAGGGTACGCAGCCGGTGGCCGGAATTGCGCAGCAAAGCGCCGGTGAGATCAATTTCCTTCAGCAGCGCCTCCAGATACGGCTCCAGAAGCTCCGTTTTCTTGCCCACCGTCCGGCTGACGAAGCTGCAATAGGCGCAGCGGGTGGGGCAGAAGGGAATGCCCACATACAGCGACAGATCCCCCGGCTCCAGCAGCCGCATGGCCCTTACCGTGGCCTGGGAGCATTCCACTGCCAGACGCCGCCGGGCGGGGGTGACGAAATACACGTCCCGCAGCATTTTCTCGGCGGAGGCAGGGGTGCCCCCCTCCAGCAGATGCCGGGTGGTGAGCTTGGTGGGCCGTACGCCCGCCAGCGCCCCCCAGGCAGGCTCCCCGGGCAGCAGCTGCACGGCGGCGAGGTAAACGCTCTGCTGGAGCGCCCTCCGGCGCAGCCGGACGGTCTCATCCGCCGCTTTTAGCCGCCGGGCGGCGCAGGCCTTTTTCCCGTCCAGGGTGATCTCCGCCCGGACGGTGATGTAGGTACCGCTCCGGAACAGCCGGGACACCGCCTCCACCGGGGCATTTTCCGGGAACAGCGCCAACAGCAGCTGCTCCACCGCATAGCGGTCGTCATGACCAATGAGCGTCAGATCCATAGTTCGCTCCTTGTAGTTTATTTGGCTCCCCTGATGGGGGAGCGGTACGCCCAAAGCGCCCCTGAAAGGGGAGCTGGCAGCCCGTAAGGGCTGACTGAGGGGTTTTGCGGTAGGCACTCATCGCCTTATAAAATCCTGGGCGAATTCGTAGAAAGTTGGTCTTGGAATGTACGAATTCGCCTTGGTGCATTCCAAATGGTATTCTGCGTACCGCGGCTGACCCCTCCGGCGCTGTTGCGCCGTCCTCCTACTGTGTATTAAGCAGCTGTACGCCGCCCTATGGTCGGCTACACCTGCTAAACCTTTCAGGGGAGGTTTACATATACGGGTTCGTCTCCCGTTCCCAGGCGAGGTCGGTGGAGGAGCCGTGGCCGGGGCAGACCCGGTAATTGCCGGGAAGGGCGGCCAGTGTTTTCAGGGAGGCCAGAATGTCCCTGGAATTTCCGCCGGGCAGATCCGTCCGCCCGCAGCTGCCGCAGAACAGGGTGTCGCCGGAGAACATCACATCCCCGCACACCAGGCAGACGGAGCCGGGGGTGTGCCCCGGCGTGGGGATCACCCGGAAGGTCAGGCCCGCTGCGGCAACGCTGCCGGAGGCAGGGTAGGTATCGGTGTAATAGAGCTTCCCGTTTGTGATCATGGGCGGCAGGCTCAGGTCAGCGGCGCTGATGAACACCTTGCAGTCCGTCTCCGCCGCGATCTCCGCCACCGCGCCCACGTGGTCAAAATGCCCGTGGGTCAGCAGAATGGCCTCCACCGTCAGCCCCAGCCCGTTCACCCGATCCAAAATCGTCTCCGCCTCGTACCCCGGATCAATGACGCAGCAGCGCTTCTGCCCAGGGTCGTATACGATATAGCAGTTGGTCTGATAAAGACCCAATGTAAGCTGTACGATCTCCATGGTAAAGTCCTCCTTCAGTGCCTGGGGCCTTGCAGCTGGTCGGTGTCCAGGAGCAGGGTGACGGGGCCGTCGTTGAGGGATTCCACCTTCATGTCCGCGCCGAAGCGACCGTGCTGGGGCGGATAGCCCAGCTCCCCGCAGAGCTCCAGAAAGCGCTCATACATGGCCTCGCCCAGCTCCGGGGGCGCGGCCTCGGCAAAGCTGGGGCGGCGGCCCTTGCGGCAGTTGCCGTACAGGGTGAACTGGCTCACCACCAGCACCTGACCGCCCACCTGCTCAAGGCCCAGGTTCATCTTCCTGTTTTCGTCCTCGAATACCCGCAGGCCCAGGGCCTTCTCCGCCAGCAGGCGGCATTCCTTCTCCGTATCCGCCGGGCCGACGCCCAGCAGGATCAGAAAGCCCGGGCCGATTTTGCCGACGGTCTGGCCGTCGATGGTCACGCTGGCGTATTTGACGCGGGTCAATACAGCTCTCATATCAGTTCTGTCCTCTCCGGGAGCCGACCACATCGCGGATGTTCAGCAGACGGTTGCGAATGTTGTCCAGCTCCGCCACATTTTTTACTTCAAAGCGGAGCAGGAAAGTGCTCCGCCCGTCGGGCAGGTCCTTGGCGCTCATTTCCTTCACCCGCACCCGGGCGGTGGTGAGCACCGTGGCCACGTCCAGCACCAGGCCGTCCCGGGTCAGGCAGTCCAGCTCCAGGGTGGTCTCAAAGGGCTGCTCCTCCGCGGAGGCCCAGCGCACCCGCACCCAGCGGGCAGCCTGCCGGGGGTCCTCCCGGTTCTGGGCGTTGGGGCAGTCCGCCCGGTGGATGGACACGCCGAAGCCCTTGGTGATGAAGCCCACGATGGAGTCGCCGGGCACCGGGGTGCAGCACTTGGCGAATTTGATCATGCAGGAGTCGATGTCCTCCACGATCACCCCGTTTACCGCGTGGCGGTTCTGCCGGGCGGCGTCGGAATCGGGGTTGAGGCGCAGGGGACTGACGCTCTTCTCCGCGGTCTGGGCCTTCACGGCCCGGCTGATGTCGTCCCGGATGCGCCCCACGGCCTTCACGGCGGTCAGGCCGCCGTAGCCGATGGCGGCGTACATATCGTCCCAGCTGTCGAAGGACAGCTTCTTCAGCAGGTGGGGAGCCAGCTCCTCGTCCGCCAGGGCGGTCATGGGCAGGCCCATGCGCTTCATTTCGGATTCAAAGGAGGATTTGCCGTGGACGATGTTCTCCTCCCGCTTCTCCTTCTTAAACCACTGCTTGATCTTCGTGCGGGCCTGGTTGCTCTTGCAGATGTTCAGCCAGTCCCGGCTGGGGCCCTTCGCCGTTTTTGAAGTGATGACTTCAACGATATCGCCGTTTTTAAGAGGGGTATCGATGTTGGCGATCCGATTGTTGACCTTGGCGCCGATCATCGAGTTGCCCACGCCGGAGTGGATGGCATAGGCAAAATCAATGGGCGTGGAGCCGGAGGGCAGGGAGACGATGCGGCCCTTGGGGGTAAAGACGAATACCTCGTCGTCAAACATATCGATCTTCAGGGACTGGACGTATTCCTCCGCGTCCGCGTCCTGCTGGCTCTCCAGCAGGCGGCGCACCCATTCGAAGTCCTTCTCCGAGCCGGAGCCGGTGCCCTGCTTGTATTTCCAGTGGGCGGCGATGCCGTATTCCGCCGTCTCGTGCATGTCCCAGGTGCGGATCTGCACCTCGAAGGGGATGCCCTCCGAGCCGATGACGGTGGTGTGCAATGACTGGTACATGTTGGGCTTGGGGGTGGAGATGTAATCCTTGAACCGCCCGGGCACCAGGTTGAACAGGTCGTGGATGTGTCCCAGGACGTTGTAGCAATCCGGGATGGAATTGACGATGACCCGGAAGGCGTAGATGTCATACAGCTGGTCGATGGTCTTATCCTGGGCCAGCATTTTGCGGTAGATGGAATACACGTGCTTGATGCGTCCGTAGGTGGTGTTCTGGATGCCCATGGCGTTCAGCCGGTCGGTGATCTTGAACTGGATGGACTGCATGAACGCCTCGTCCTTTTCGTGGTGCTTCTGCAGATAGTTGGTGATCTGCGTGTATTCCTTGGGAGCCAGGTAGCGCAGGCTGGTATCCTCCAGCTCCCATTTGATCTTCTGCATGCCGAGCCGGTGAGCCAGGGGGGCGTATACGTCCATGGTCTCCCGGCATTTGATGATCTGCTTTTCCGGGGACTGGTACTGCATGGTGCGCATGTTGTGCAGCCGGTCGGCGATCTTGATCAGCACCACCCGGATGTCCTTGCTCATGGCCATGAACATTTTGCGCAGATTCTCCATCTGCGCCTCCTCGGTGGAGGAGAAATTGGCCCGGGTCAGCTTGGTGACGCCTTCCACCAGCTCTGCCACGGTGGAGCCGAAGAGCTTTTCGATCTCCTCATGGGAGGCGTCGGTATCCTCGATGCAGTCGTGGAGCAGCGCGCCCAGGATGGCGTCCATGTCCAGGCCCATTTCCACCACGATCTCGGCCACGGCCAGGGGGTGGATGATGTAGGGGGAGCCGTCCTTGCGCTTCTGGCTCTTGTGCTTCTCGTCGGCGTAGCGGACGGCTTTATCGATCAGCTCCATATCGGCGGTGGGCATTCTGCGGGCAATGGCGGCGCACATGGAGTCATAGTGTTCTTCAAAGGTTTCCAAGGTGAATCAGCTCTCTTTCGGCGCGCTTTGCAGCAGGCGCTGCATGGTGGCGCTTTGGGTCAGGTCGGCCTTCCCGGGGCTCCGGGTCAGGTGGATGGATATGTATTTGTGCAGCCGCTGCTGGGTCAGCAGCCCGCCGTCCCGGAAGATATCCAGGCAGGTCATCAGCTGCTCCAGGGTCAGGGGCTTGCCCGACCAGCGGACGATCTTGCGGCACAGGCAGATGGGCGATTCCTGGATGGGGTCGTCGCCCTGGGTGTCCAGATACCGCCAGACGATGGCCAGCCGCTCCCGGCTGGGCAGGATGTACCCGGCGTCCTCCCGGGTGAGGGAGCCGTCCAGCAGGGCGCGGTAATGGACGGTCTCGGTGCCGCAGGGCACGGGGCAGCTGGGGCGGATATCCACTACGTTCAGCTGCAAAATGCGCTCCCCCTGATAGCAGTTGATCTGGGGCAGGAATGCCACGTCCACCGTCTCCCCCTGGCGCAGCTTCACGCTGCCGGGGGCGACGGAAAAATAGATGGCGTTGAAAATGTGCTTGTCCCGGCGCAGGCGCAAGCGCATGTGCTTGCCGCCGCCTACCAGGGTCACCCGCTCCACCGTCAGGCCGCTGAGCAGCAGCACGGGCTTGGGGCAGCCGCTGCCCGTGGGCTCCAGAATGTCCAGCGCCTCAAATTCCGGCAGGGTGATCAGCTCCGGGGGGACCACGCAGTCAATGTCCACGCTGGTGCGCAGGGCCTCCCCGGCAAAATACTGGGAGGCCAGAATGTTGATCTGGCGGCGGAATTCCGGGATGTTGTCCCGGCTGATGGTAAAGCCCGCGGCCAGCTCATGCCCGCCGTAGCTCTCCAGCAGGGGCGACAGGGCCGTCAGGGACGCAAACAGGTTGAAGCCCCCGTGGCTGCGGGAGCTGGCCTTGCCGTGCTCCCCGTCCAGGCAGATCAGGAAGGTGGGGCAGGCGTATTCCTCGGCGATCCGGCTGGCCACGATGCCCACCACGCCCTGATGCCAGCTCTCGTCGGCCAGCACGATGGCGTCCGGCGCTTTTCCGGCGGGGAGCATGGAGATGGCCTGGCGGTAGATCTCGGATTCCACCGCCTGCCGCTGGCGGTTCAGGTCGCACAGCTGCTTGGCGTCCTGGGCGGCCCGGTCGTCATCCGTCGTCAGAAACAGGTCCACCGCCACGTCCACCTGCCCCATGCGCCCGGCGGCGTTGATCCGGGGGGCCAGCATGAAACCGATGGAGGAGGCGTTCAGCGTCTGGGGGTCGCAGCCGCATTCCTTCATCAGGGCGGCCAGCCCCGGGCGGGTGGTGCGGCGCAGGGATTGCAGACCCCGGGAGACGAACACCCGGTTCTCCCCCACCAGGGGGATCACATCCGCCACGGTGCCCAGGCATACCATGTCCGCGTATTCGTCCAGCACCTGCTGCGTGTCGCCGCTGAGGGCGCAGGCCAGCTTGAAGGCCAGGGCCACGCCGGAGAGATTCTTGTGGGGATAGGTGTCCTCCGGCTTGTGGGGGTCCACGATGGCCATGGCCAGAGGGAGCTTGTCCTTGCATTCGTGGTGGTCGGTGATCACCAGGTCGATGCCCAGACGGTGGCACAGCTGGGCCTCCTGGATGGCGGTGATGCCGCAGTCCACGGTGACGATGAGCTTGACGCCCCGCTCATGCAGGTGGTTGATGGCGATGGGGTTCAGGCCGTAGCCCTCCTCCAGCCGGCTGGGGATATAGCTGATGCAGTCCGCCCCGCAGCTGCGCAGAAAGTCCGTCAGCAGGCAGGTGGCGGTGATGCCGTCCACATCGTAGTCGCCGAACACGGCGATCTTTTCATGGGCGCTCATGGCGAGCCCTACCCGCCCGGCGGCCACGTCCATCTCCGTCAGCAGATAGGGCGAGGGCAGCTCACAGCTGCAGTCCAGCTGCGCGTGGGCCGCCTGGGCGTCAGCGATCCCCCGGGCAGCCAGCACCCGGGCGGCCAGCTCCGGGTAGCCCGCGGCGCGCAGCTTGCCCAGCGCCTGGGGGTCAGGCTTCGATACATTCCAGATTCCATATTTCACAGCGATACACATCCAAAAAACTTTTCCTGCTATTATACCAAAAAAAGCCTGGAAGCACAATCCCTTTTTTCGCTGCCCGGCGGGCGGCCTACTGCTGCCCGGCCTGGACCTGGGGAAACATGGAGATCAGGGTGATGACCAGCAGGGGGCTGAGGATCATTCCCGGCAGCCCCCACAGCCGGAAGCCCACGTACAGAGCGATCAGCGTTACCAGCGGGTCCAGCCCCAGCTGGCGGCCCACCAGCCGCGGCTCCAGGGTAGAGCGGGTCAGGGCGGTGGCAATGTATAGCCCCACCAGCCCCAGCGCCCGGCCGGTGTTGTGCTGCACCAGGCAGACCAGGCTCCAGGGCACCAGGACCGTCCCGGTGCCAAGAATGGGCAGCGCGTCCACCACCGACACCGCCATGGCCCACAGGGGGGCGTACTGGATGCCCAGCAGCAGAAAGCCCACCGTCAGCACCAGGCAGGTGATGGACAGCAGCTTGAACTGGGCGATGAGCCACTGCCCGGCGGTGGCGCGCAGCCGGGTGAGGAACCCGATGACCGCCTGAAACGGCGGGCGGCGCGTCTGCTCGCGCAGCCACTGCCGGATGCGGGGCAGCTCCGCCGAGGTGAGGAAGGCGGCCAGCACCGTGGTGCCGATGCCAAGGGCGCTGTCCGGCAGCCGGGTGAGGAAGCCTCCGGCCATGGCCAGCCCCCGGCGGGTGAATTCGTCCAGCAGCTCCGCGCTGCCGGAGAACAGCTGCATCACATTGCGCTGCACCAGCCCCCGCACCCCCGGCGAGGCCCGCTGTGCGGCCTCCAAAAGCCAGTTTTGCAGGGCGTTCAGCCCGTCCCGGGCGGTCAGCTCCATCTGGGGCAGAATGCCCGCCAGCACCCGCAGCTCCCGCACCGCCAGCCCCACCAGCAGGGTCAGCACGGCGCAGATCACCGCGAACACCGCCCCCACGCCGATCCCCGCCGCCGCGGCCCGGGGCAGCCGCAGCCGCCGGGAGAGGAATTTTACCCCCGGCTCCGCCGCCAGGGCCAGCCCCGCCCCCAGGACAAAGGGGGTGGAAATGGGCAGCAGGTATTTCAGCCCCACCCAGAGTCCCAGCAGCGCGCCCGCCACAATGGCCGCTTTCTTCATGCGGGTCCCTCCTTTCTCAAAGTTTTCACAATAAAAAGGTTGCATTTCCTAAAAAATATGTTAGAATACATACCGTGAGAACGTATGTACGCCGTGTAGAAACACGCACGAAGAAGGAGGCAGCTTATGTCAACGAGTCCACGGTATTACCTGGTGGAGGAATCCGCCCTGCCGGAGGTGTTCCTGAAGGTGGCGGAGACCAAGCGCCTGCTTTCCACCGGCGAGGCCTCCACGGTGAACGAGGCCACCCGCATGACCGATATCAGCCGCAGCGCTTTCTATAAATACCGGGATTCCATCATGCCCTTCCAGAGCGTGATGACCGGCCGGATCGTCACCTTCCAGCTGCTGGTCCACGACGAGCCGGGCCAGCTCAGCGAGATCCTGAACCTGTTTGCCGAGATCAAGGCCAACATCACCACCATCAATTCCATCGTCCCCACCAACGGCACGGCGGTGATCACCATCTCCGCCTCCACCATGGATATGACCATCTCCCTGGAGGAGCTGATGGAGCGCCTGAGCGCCACCCGCGGCGTCGTCAAAGCCGAAGTCCTGGCCGGTTGATCTTCCCCAAGCTCCCCCAGAAGGGGAGCTTTTTTTAACCTCCCCTGAAAGGGGAGGCGGCTCACGAATGTGAGCCGGAGGGGTCAACCGCGGCACGCAGAATACCATTTGAAATGCACCAAGGCGAATTCGTACAGGCTCCCTTGGCTTCCCCGGGGGGGTGTTGCAGAGCGCAGCGAATCTTTCAACAATAATGATTGCCGGTGGCAATCATACCTTGATCCAATAGCTGGCAGCCTTGACGGATCTTCGGAACCGGCAAGGCTGACTGAAGAGGGATGGCGACAGGTAAAAATACTGTTTGCATTTCGTCCAATGGTATCGGTCTAAAATTATCGCAGATTACTTTTCTCCATTCAGATTCATTTACCACACAAAGAGCAGCTTTTATAAAACAAGGACGTTACCCCATTCACCGAACCCTTCATGAAACTTTCGGTGCACGCCATCCCTCTTCAGTCACGCCCCTTGCGGGGCGCGCCAGCTTCCCCCCGGGGGAAGCCAAGGGGGATTCTACGTGTTCGCCCGAGGCTTTATAAAGTCGCAGCTGCCTGCTGCAACCCCTCAGTCAGGCCCATTGGGCCTGACAGCTCCCCTTTCAGGGGCGCTTTTTCTTGCTGCCCCTCTGGGGGCGGCGTTTTTTTGCACTGTTCGCCCCGCTTTGACATACAATGGTGGCGGGAGGAATGGATATGCGGATGGTTCAAAAATTCGGGGGCACATCCCTGGCGGAGCCCCGGCTGCTGCGCCGGGCGGCGGCGATCGCGGCCCAGGCGGCGCAAAATGGCCAGGTGGCCGTGGTGGTGTCGGCCCAGGGGGATACTACCGACCGGCTGATCGCCCAGGCGGCGGAGGTCAGTCCCGATCCTGCTGCCCGGGAGCTGGATACGCTCCTTTCCGCCGGGGAGCAGATGTCCGCCGCGCTGCTGGCGATGACGCTGGCGGAGCGCGGAACGGCGGCCCGGAGCCTGGTGGGCTGGCAGGCGGGCATCCATACCGACGGCGGCTTCGGCGGCGCGCGGATCACGGACATTGACCCGAGCCGGGTGCTGGCGGCCATGGAGGGCGGCGTCATCCCGGTGGTGGCGGGCTTCCAGGGCGTCAGCGCCGGGGAGATCACCACCCTGGGCCGGGGCGGCTCGGATACCACGGCGGTGGCCCTGGCCATCGCCCTGGGGGCGGACGTATGCCGCATCTACACCGACGTGGACGGGGTATACGACCGGGACCCCCGGCGCGATCCCGCTGCCCGCCGGTACGCGCGCATCGGCTACGGGGATATGCTGGCCCTGGCCCGGAGCGGCGCGCAGGTGCTGCACCCCCGGTGCGTGGAGCTGGCGCGGGCGCACGGGCTGCCCCTGGAGGTCCGCTCCACCTTCACCGACGCCCCCGGCACCCTGGTGACTTGATAGAATTCTAACCGGGCGGAGGGAATTCTATGCCGGTTTTGCCCCGGATTTCTTCTCCGCCCAAAAGAATTCAAAATATCTATTGACACTTAGGTCCGGCTGTGATAAAATGCATGGGTAAATCAAGAAGGCTGAACATCCGCCTCACCGTAAGCCCTTTGCGAAACGGTTGATATGTCCCTTTCCTCCCGCCCAGGGTGGATCGTGTACAGCGGATGCTTTGGCATCCGTTTTTTTGCTGCTTTTTTGGAGGTGCTTTACCATCGCAAAATTAGATCATCAGCTCAATGAGGAAATTCGGGACAAGGAGATCCGGCTCATCGGCGCCGACGGCGCGCAGCTGGGCATCGTTTCCGCCGCCCAGGCCAACGCCATGGCAGAGGAGCAGGGAATGGACCTTGTGAAAATCTCTCCCAACGCCGTGCCCCCCGTGTGCAAGATCATGGACTACTCCAAGTTCTGCTTCGACCAGAAGAAGCGGGAGAAGGAGGCCAAGAAGAACCAGCGGGTGGTGGAGGTCAAGGAGATCCGCATGAGCCCCAGCATCGACACCAACGATCTGAACACCAAGGTCAAGGCCGCCCAGAAATTCCTTCAGGACGGCAACCGGGTCAAGGTCAGCGTCCGCTTCCGCGGCCGCGAGATGGCCCACACCAACCTGGGTGAGAAGCTCCTGATGGACTTTGCCGATGCCTGCGCTGAGATTGCTTCAATGGAGAAAAATCCCAAGCTGGAGGGTCGCTTCATGGCGATGTTCCTGGCTCCGAAAAATGGCAAGTAAACCCCACAATTTACAGATACGGAAGGAGAACTATTTATGCCCAAGCTGAAAACCCATAGCGGTGCGAAAAAGAGATTCAACCTGACCAAGAACGGTAAGGTGAAGAGAGCACAGGCTTTCAAATCCCATATCCTCACCAAGAAGACCACCAAGCGTACCCGTCATCTGCGCGCGACCACATATGCCGACGTGACCAATGTGGATGCGATCAAGAAGATGATCCCGTACAAATAAGGATAGGAGGATACAGAAATGGCAAGAGTTAAAGGCGCAATGATGACGCGCAAGAGAAGAAATGCTACCCTGAAGCTGGCCAAGGGCTACTGGGGTTCCAAGTCCAAGCACTTCAAGATGGCCAAGCAGGCCGTTATGAAGTCCGGCAACTATGCTTTCGCAGGCCGCAAGCAGAAGAAGCGCGCGTTCCGCACCATGTGGATCGCCCGCCTGAGCGCCGCCGTGGCTCCCTTCGGCATGAACTACTCCACCTTCATGAACGGTGTCCACAAGGCCGGCATCACCATGAACCGCAAGAGCCTGTCCGAGATGGCCATCCACGACAGCGCCGCTTTCGCCGCCGTGGTCGAGAAGGCCAAGGCTGCCCTGAAGTAAGTTTGCTTTTATTCAGTCCCTGCCGGCACCCCGGCAGGGACTTTTTTACCCGATGAGGAGGGATCGCAATGGAACTACGGTTGACGGCGCAGCGGGAGGGGAGGCTGTCCTCCTTCCTGCGCCGGGAGCTTCGGATGTCCGCTGGACTGGTGAACCGGCTGAAATGGAAAAACGCCCTCTTTGTCAACGGCCAGCCCCGGCACACGGACTACCCGGTGCAGCCCGGCGATGTGATCGCCGTCATGCTGGAGGAGGAAGCGCCGGAGTACCCGGCGGAGGACGGGCCGCTTTCCATCCTGTATGAGGACGACTGGCTCCTGGCGGTGGATAAGCCCGCGGGGATGCTCATTCACCCCTCCCGGGTCAGGAACGAGGGCACCCTGGCCAATCTGGTGGCCGGTTATTACCGAAAAACCGGCCAGCGCAGCGCCTTTCACCCCCTGACCCGGCTGGACCGGGATACCTTCGGCCTGGTGCTGCTGGCCAAGAATTCCCACGTCCACGCCCTGCTCCAGGCTGCCCACCCCCAAAAGACCTATCAGGCCCTGGTCTGCGGCTGCCCCCCTGAAACGCAGGGGGAGGTGGATGCCCCCATCGCCCGCTGCGAGCTGCCCAGCCTCCTGCGCCGGATCGACCCGGCGGGCAAGCCCTGCCGCACGGTCTACCGGGTGCTGGGCTCAGACGGGAAGATCACCCGCCTGGAGCTGCACCCCATCACCGGCCGCACCCATCAGCTGCGGCTGCACTGCGCCTACCTGGGCTGCCCCATCCTGGGCGACCCCCAGTACGGCACCCCGGAAAGCGACGCCCTCTCCCAGTCCCTGGGCATCCCCACCCAGCTCCTGTGCGCCCGGCAGCTGAACTTTTCCCACCCCATTACCGCCGCCAATATCACCATCCGCTCCCAAATGACCCCCAAGCTCCCCTGAGCAGGTAAGCGCCCTTGGCTCCCCAATGGGGGAGCTGGCAGCCCGCAAGGGCTGACTGAGGGGGTGCTGTCCGATGAATGGTAACAGCTCAAAGTTACGGGCGACACCTCCTTTGCCGCTATCGCGGCACTTCCCCCAAGGGGGGCAGCAAGTTGGGGCCGCCTTAAATTGATGATATTGCCTAAAAGAAAGCTGAAAAAAGCCGACCTCCGTTTTGGAAGTCGGCTTTTTTTGAAGCTTTCGGGGTTTACGCGAAGCGGATCACGTTCCAGCTCAGGGCGGGGATGGTCAGGCTGGCCTTGCCGCCCTCGACCTTGCCGCCGGGACCGGCGGTGGGGTAGACGTTGCGGGGGTTTTCCTCGGTGTTGACGGCCTTCACATCGTCGTGGTGCAGCACGATGTGCTCGGTGATGTGCAGCTGGCCGAAGGAGCGCAGGTCAAGCTCCAGCCGGAAATCCTCATCCAGGCTGCGGTTGACGCAGAACAGCGTGACGCTGCCGTCCTCTTCCGCCGTGGCGATGGCGTCGATGTAGGGCACCTTGTCATAGTCCTCGCAGGCGTAGGTGGGGGAGGAGACCAGCGCGTTCAGCACCGTGCCCCGGCCGAAGCGGGAGGCATGCATGAACGGATAGAAGATGGTCTGCGCCCAGCAGCCGCCGCCGTTGCGGGTCATGATGGGGGCGATGACGTTCACCAGCTGGGCAAGGCACGCGATCTTCACCCGGTCGGCGTTGCGCAGCAGGGTGATGAGGATGGTGCCGACCAGCAGGGCGTCCTCGAAATTGTAGATGTCCTCCAGCAGGGGCAGGGCGCGGCCCCACTTGTCCTGCTTCCAGACCTCCTTGTCCTGCTCGCCGGAATGGTACCACACGTTCCACTCGTCGAAGGACAGGTTGACGGTGTGCTTGCTGTGCTTCTGGCCCTTCACCGCGTCGCAGATGGCCGCCACGCTCTTGATGAAGTCGTCCATGTCCAGCGCCCGGGCCAGGAAGCCCGGCGTGTCGCCGGTGGGGTTGCCGTAGTAGCGGTGCAGGGAGACATAGTCAATGTTCTCATAGCATTCGTCCAGCATTTCCAACTCCCAGGTGCCGAAGGTGGGCATTTGAGAACTGGAGGAGCCGCAGGCCACGGTCTCGATGCTGGGGTCCACCCATTTCATCAGCTTGGCCGCCTCGTTGGCCACCCGGCCGTACTCCCGGGCGGTCTTGTGGCCCATCTGCCAGGGGCCGTCCATCTCGTTGCCCAGGCACCACAGCTTGATGCCCAGCGGCTCCGTGCGCCCGTTGGCAATGCGCATGTCGGAATACTTGCTCCCGCCGGGGTGGTTGGCGTACTCCACCACGTCCCGGGCCTGCTCCGGCCCGCGGGTGCCCAGGTTGATGGCGTACATCACCTCGCTGCCCGCTTTTTTGGCCCAGTCGGCGAATTCATGCATGCCCACCTCATTGGTCTCGGTGGTGAACCAGGCCAGATCCAGCCGCTTGGGACGCTGCTCCTTGGGGCCCACGCTGTCCTCCCAGTTGAAGCCGGATACAAAGTTGCCGCCGGGGTAGCGCACCAGGGGCACGCCCAGCTGGCGCACCAGCGCCATCACGTCCTTGCGGAAGCCGTCCTCGTCCGCCTCGGGGTGGCCCGGCTCGTAGATGCCGCCGTACACCGCCCGGCCCAGATGCTCGATGAAGGAGCCATAGAGCCGCTTGTCTACCTTGCCGATGGTAAAGTCTCTGTCCAGGATGATTTTTGCGCTTTTCATGTTCATTCTCCTTGTTTTCAGGTTTTTACAGATCTATTGTATCGCCTTACTTGCCTTCCTGGCACATTCGGCAGGACAATCAGGAAAGGAAGCGCCGCAGGGCGGCCTCGTCCAGAACGCGAAAGGTGTCCTTATAATAATCAATCAGGCCGTCGCGCCGCATCCGCCCCAGCTCGCGGGACAGAGCGCTGCGGTTGACGCACAGGTAGTCCGCCATGTCCTCCCGGCTCAGCCCCAGGCAGAAGGAGCCGCCCGGCCACTGATCCAGCAGGAACGCGGCAATGCGCCGCCGCAGGGAGCCGATGGCCAGATACCCGATCCGGGTGCGCTGCGCCCAGTATTTCCGGGCGATCTCCTGTACCAGGTTTTCCCGCAGCCGGGCGTGGGCCGGGCAGCACTTGGTGCAGCCGCCCATCACGGCGGAGTAGGGCAGCAGCAGCACCTGGGTCGATTCCGCCGCAATGACATACACCGGGCTGACGCCCTCCGGCGTGGCCATCAGGATATCGCCCACCAGGCCGCCCGGCCCGTGCCGGGCAACCAGGGTGCGCGCCCCGTCCGCCCGGACGGCCTCCGCCCGCACGGACCCGGCCAGCACCACGGCGCAGGCCCGGACCGGCTCCCCCGCCCGCCACAGCACGGCGTTTTTCCCATAGTCCATCCGCTGCCCGCCCAGGCAGGCCAGCAGCGCTTCCGCCTGGCCGCCGTCCATTCCGGCAAAAAGGCCGCAGCGCAGCAGAGCGGCCCGTTCGTTTTTCTCCACGGCGCTCCTCCCTGCGTTGCCGGGGCAACGGAAATTTCTTCTTTCAGTATAGTATAATAGTGCTTGAAAGTCAAGGAAGCTCTGCTTAAATCGGCAAGAGCTGACACCGGAGAATGGAGAAATTGTATGAAAAAGCTGATTTCGGTCCTGTGCCTTTTGGCAATGTTTGCCGCTGCCCTGCTGCCTGCCCAGGCGCAGGCGGAGCAGATCCGGGTGGGCGCGCTCACCGGCCCCACTGCCATGGGAATGGCGGAGCTGCTGGGAAATGACGCCTGCGCCCCCTCCATTTTCGGCTCCGCCGATGAGCTGACGCCCCTGATCCTGAAGGGCGAGGTGGACCTGGCCGCCGTCCCTGCCAATCTGGCGGCGACCCTTTACAACAAGACCGAGGGCGGGGTCACCACGCTGGCGGTGAATGTGCTGGGGGTGCTGTACATCTGCGCCTATCAGATGCCGGAGATCGCCTCTCTGGAGGACCTGCGGGGGCAGATCCTCTACGCCACCGGCAAGGGGGCCACCCCGGAATACTTCCTGCGCTATGTGCTCACCCGGAACGGCCTGGACCCGGACCGGGACCTGACCATCGAATGGAAGAGTGAGCCGGGGGAGGTGGTGGCGCTGCTGAACGCCCGGCAGTCCGGCGTCGCCATGCTGCCCCAGCCCTATGTCACCGCCGCCGCCGCCCAGCTGGGCGAGGGCTTCCGAAGCGCACTGTCGGTATCCCAGGAATGGGAGCGGCTGGAGGACGGCACCCGCTGCACCACCGCCGTGGTGATCGGCAGAACGGAGTATATCCGGCAGCACCCGGCGGAGGTGGAGGCGTTTCTGGAGCAGCTGAGCGCCTCCGTGGCCTGGGTCAATGAGAACCCTGCCCAGGCCGCCGCACTGTGCCAGGAGCTGGGCATTGCCAAGGCCGCCGTGGCGGAGAAGGCCATCCCCCAGTGCAATCTGGTGTGCATCACCGGCGGCGACATGAAGCAGGCGCTGAGCGGCTGCCTGGGCGTGATCTTTGACCAGAACCCCAAGGCCGTGGGCGGCGCGATGCCGGGGGACGACTTCTATTATGGCGGGGAATAAGGGCCGCTTCTGGGCCTCCCGTCCGGCCCGGCTGCTGGCGGCGGCGCTGGCCCTGGCGGTGTGGCAGCTGGCAGCCGCGCTGGTGGATAACCGGCTGCTGCTGGTGGGGCCGGTTCGGACCCTGGCAAAGCTCTGCGCCCTGCTCCCCCGGGCGGAATTCTGGAGCGCCCTGGGCTTTACCCTGTCCCGGGTGGCCCTGGGCTTTTTGCTGGGCTTTCTGGCGGCGCTGCTGCTGGCGGCGCTGGCCGCCCGCTTCCCGGCGGCGGAAACGCTGATGCAGCCCTATATGGCGGCAGTGCGTTCGGTGCCGGTGGCGTCGTTCATCGTCATGGCGCTGCTGTGGCTCTCCGGGCGGCGGCTGAGCGTGTTTATCTCCTTCCTGATGGTGCTGCCGGTCCTGTATTCCAGCTTCTTGCAGGGCATCCGGGCGGCGGACGGGCAGCTGCTGGAGATGGCCCGGGTATTCCGCATGGGCACCGTCAACCGTCTGCGCGGCATCTATGCCCCGGCCTTCCGCCCCTATTGCCTGTCCGCCTGCCGGGCCGCCCTGGGCCTGTGCTGGAAGGCGGGCGTGGCCGCGGAGGTCATCGGCATGTGCGCCGGGAGCGTGGGGGGCATGCTGTACGACGCCAAGGTGTATCTGGAGCTGGATGCCCTGTTTGCCTGGACGCTGACCATCGTGCTGGCCAGCCGGGGCTTTGAGTGGTGCGTCCTGCGGCTCCTGGGCCGCATTCTGGACAGGATCGAGGGCTGCTGATGGACATTGTTGTAAGTCATCTTTGGAAAAGCTATGGGGAAAAGACGGTTTTTGCCGGTTTCTCCTGCCAAATTCCCCGGGGGAGCCGCTGCGCGGTGCTGGCCCCCTCCGGCAGCGGAAAGACCACCCTGCTGCGGCTGCTGCTGGGCCTGGAAGCGCCGGACGCCGGGACGATTACCGGCGTTCCGGCGGAGTGCTCCGCCGTTTTTCAGGAGGACCGGCTGATCCCAAAGCGCAGCGCCCTGGAGAACATCCGCATGGCCGCGCCGGAGGCGGGGGACATTGCCGGGGAAATCCTGGAGCGGCTGGGCCTGGATGCCGCCGCCCAAAGCCAGCGCGCCTGCACCCTTTCCGGCGGTCAGGCCCGCCGGGCGGCGCTGGCCCGCGCCCTGGCCCGGCAGAGTGGACTGCTGGCCCTGGACGAGCCCTTTTCCGGCCTGGACGACGATGCCCGCCGCCGGGCCGCCGGGACCGTCCTGCGCTATCTGCGCGGCCGCACCCTCCTGCTCATCACCCACCGCCCGGAGGACCTGGAGCTGCTGGAGATCACCCGGCAAATTAATATTTGAAAGAAGCGCGGCGGTGGTGTACAATGGGAGAATAGAAATATGGAGGAGGAATTCCCATGAATGAATTGCAGCGCAGGATCAGCGACATCGGTGTGGTGCCGGTGATCAAGCTGACCGATCCCATCCGGGATGCCGCGCCCCTGTCCGATGCGCTGTGCGCCGGCGGCGTCGGTGTGGCGGAGATCACCTTCCGGGCTGCCGGGGCCGACGAGGCCATGAAGATCATGCTTGCCCGCCACCCGGATATGCTGGTGGGCGCGGGCACCGTGCTCACCACGGAAATGGTGGATAAGACCATCGCCGCGGGGGGCAAATTCGTGGTCACACCGGGGCTGGACATTGAGATCGTGAAATACTGCCGGGAAAAGGGCATCACCTGCTTCCCCGGCTGCACCACCCCCACCGATTATCACGCGGCCTACAAGCTGGGGCTGGAGGTGCTGAAGTTCTTCCCCGCCGAGCAGAGCGGCGGGCTGGCCAAGATCAAGGCCATGGCCGCGCCCTTCCCCATGTTCAAGGTCATGCCCACCGGCGGCGTCAATCTGAAAAACCTGGCGGAATACGCGGCCAGTCCCATCATTGCCGCCTGCGGCGGCAGCTACATGTGCCCGGACAAGCTGATCCAGGCGGGAGCCTGGGATGAGATCACGGAGCTGTGCCGCAGATCCGTGGAGATCGTGAAGGAGGCCAGAGCATAATGGCAAAGATCGTGACCTTCGGCGAGCTGATGCTTCGCCTTCAGCCCTACAACTACGAGCGCTTCGTTCAGTGCGACCATGTGGAATTCACCTTCGGCGGCGGCGAGGCCAACGTGGCCGTGT